>NZ_CFAFZJ010000027.1:0-524 GCF_983172305.1 Arcobacter thermotolerans | reverse complement strand
TTTATCAGTAATATCTGCAAAAGATTGACTTAATATAATTAATCTTCCATAAAGCTCTTGTCCTGAATCAGTTGTTAAATCAATACTATCTAATAACTCTCTAAACCCTTCTTTTGATGTTGGAAGTGCTAAATTTAATGCATTAAATTTTTCAATAAGCTGTTGTGTATTGTAAGTTAATTGTTCATCTTCACTTAAAAAATTATCAAAGAAATCATTAAATCCACTTTGTAGAGCTTCAACACTTGAAGCACCTTTTATCATTGAATAACTAAGACCTTGTGCTTCATGATTTAAGTATATTAATCTATCTCTTAACTCATCAAGTATTGAGTAAGCTCCATATAACTCTTCAGCTGTAGAATTAAGATTTGCGATAATTTTAAATAAATTGTTATTTAATGGATATGTTACTTCTTCTACTTTTGCAATACTTTGTAAAAGTGCTTCAAATCCTACATTTCCTTGTTTATTTTCAATGTCTGTATATTTTAAATCTTGATATTTGTTACCAAGTCTATCAA
>NZ_CFAFZJ010000026.1:0-574 GCF_983172305.1 Arcobacter thermotolerans | reverse complement strand
TAGAAATAGTATTGCTTTGAAAAATATCTTTTAGTGCAAGTACTTGTTCAAAGTTCAGGCTTAATAAATCACCTAAACCATCAACAATTTTTACTTTTAAAACATCTTGAGCTAAATCAAAATTATTTATATCTTTTGAAAACACATCAATCAAGCTATCTTTTAAATAGTTATCACTAGAAGCAAGAGTTTTAGAAACATTTGATATTTCACTATAAAGTGATTTTACTTTTTCATAATCAGCGTTTTCTCTTAAAGTACCATCAGTTAAAAAGTAACTATCAAACTCAGCTCTTTTTTTGTTATATGCAATTAGATTTTCTTTTGTATTATCAGTAGTATTAAAACTATGTATGAAGCTAAGTGCTGTATCTTTTAAAGATTTTAATGTATCACTTACTTTATCAATAGAGCTTACAAAACTATCAAAACTTAAATTATTTAGTTCTTCGATACTTTCAGCAGTTTTATCAGTAATATCTGCAAAAGATTGACTTAATATAATTAATCTTCCATAAAGCTCTTGTCCTGAATCAGTTGTTAAATCAATACTATCTAATAACTCTCTAAACCC
>NZ_CFAFZJ010000025.1:0-579 GCF_983172305.1 Arcobacter thermotolerans | reverse complement strand
GCTAACTCTTCAAGCTCTTTGTTTATTTTTTTGTGTAACTCTTTATCTTCAATATTATCTAATACATCACAAATTTTATTTGCAATATATTCAAACTCTTTCTCTTTCATTCCACGTGCTGTTAGTGCTGGGCTTCCTATTCTAATACCACTTGTAACAAATGGGCTTCTAGTTTCACCTGGAACTGTATTTTTATTTACAGTTATACCTGCATCTCCAAGTGCTGCATCTGCATCTTTTCCACTAAATGGTTTATTTAAGAAAGATACTAGAACTAAGTGATTATCTGTTCCACCACTTACTATATCATAACCTCTTTTTACTAGAACTTCACCTAATACTTTTGCATTAGCTTTTACTTGTTTTGCGTAATCTTTCCATTTAGGATCAAGTATCTCTTTAAATGCAACAGCTTTAGCAGCAATTACATGAACTAAAGGTCCACCTTGTAATCCTGGGAAAATAGCAGAGTTAATTTTTTTAGCAATCTCTTCATCATTTGTCATAATCATACCACCCCTTGGACCTCTTAAAGTCTTATGAGTAGTTGTTGTTACAACATGAGCATGAGGGAATGGA
>NZ_CFAFZJ010000024.1:0-808 GCF_983172305.1 Arcobacter thermotolerans | reverse complement strand
GAATTCATATTTTTATTTTTACCAATAACTTTTATACTCTATTTTTATCTATTGAGCCAAAGATTAATTCTTGGTGCAAAGATATTTTTAGTAGTTGCTAGTTTGTTTTTTTATGGATATTGGAATTTCTCTTATGTTCCTTTAATACTATTATCTATATTTGTAAACTATGGCGTAGGATTAAGTTTAGTAAATCATGAAAAGATAAAGTTATCTTCAAAAACAATTTTAATATTTGGAATACTATTTAATGTAGGATTGCTAGGATACTTTAAATATACAGATTTCTTGCTTGAAAACTTTAATGGAATATTTGGCTCTAATATTCCATTGTCACATATAATACTTCCTTTAGGTATTAGCTTCTTTACATTTACTCAAATAGCATTCTTAGTAGATGCATACAGACGTGAAGCCAAAGAGTATAGCTTAGTAAATTATATGCTGTTTGTAACATACTTTCCACACTTACTTGCAGGTCCAATTCTTCATCATAAAGAGATGATGCCACAATTTGCAAGTAAATATAATTGGGTAAAGAATTATAGAAATATATCATTAGGACTGTTTATTTTTTCAATAGGATTGTTTAAAAAAGTTGTAATTGCAGATACATTTGCTCCTTGGGCAACAGCTGGATTTGATACAGCAACAACTTTAAATCTAATAGAAGCATGGGCAACAAGCTTAAGTTATACTTTCCAACTATACTTTGATTTTAGTGGATACTGTGATATGGCTATTGGAATTTCTTTAATGTTTAATATAAAACTTCCAATTAACTTTAACTCTCCATATAAAGCTTTAA
>NZ_CFAFZJ010000023.1:0-1336 GCF_983172305.1 Arcobacter thermotolerans | reverse complement strand
GAGACCGTTAAATATTTCGTGTCAAAGTAATTCTGATAGGAGAAATCCTATCACACCAGAACTTAAATTTTAAGTTCACTATCTAATCTTCCTTCAAAAAATATTGCCAGTTGTGAAAGAGTTAAACTCCAATTCCAAACTGGCATTGTCCATTTTTTCTCAGCATTTTTTATTCCCATAAACAGTAATTTTAAAAGTGAATTTTCATTTGGAAATGCACCTTTAGTTTTAGTCAATTTTCTAAATTGTCTATGTACTGATTCAATAATATTTGTAGTATAAATTACTTTTCTAATCTCTTTAGGGTATTTAAAATAAACAGATAAATTTTCCCATTTATTATTCCAAGATTGTAAAACTATAGGATATTTTTTACCCCATTTTTCTTCAAGTTTAAGTAGTTCATCTTCGGCTAAATCTTTTGTACTTGCTTCATAGACTAATCTTAAATCTTTCATAAACTCTTTTTGATCTTTAGAAGCTACATATCTTAAAGAGTTTCTTATTTGATGAATAATACAAAGTTGCACTTCAGTTTTAGGAAATATTGTTTTAATTGCTTCTGGAAATCCTTTTAACCCATCAACAGATGCTATTAGTATATCTTGTAATCCTCTATTATTTAAATCTGTAAGTACACTAAGCCAGAAGTTTGCTCCTTCACTTTCTGATAGATAAAGTCCTAAAATCTCTTTTCTACCTTCCATATTTACACCAAGTACTGTATAAACAGCTTTATTTACATATTTACCACCATCTTTGATTTTATAGTGTATTGCATCAAGCCATACAAATGGATAAATAGTTTCAAGAGGTCTTGCTTGCCACTGTTTTACTTTATCAATTATTTTATCTGTAATTGCACTGATTGTTGCTGTTGAAATTGATACTTGATATATCTCTTCTATATGTGATGATATATCTACATAACTCATCCCTAAGCCATACATTGAAACTATCTTCTCTTCTATTTCATCACTAATTGTTGTTTGATGCTTTTTTACTATTTGAGGCTCAAACGTTCCATTTCTATCTCTTGGTGTTTCAAGTAAAAAACTTCCATCTGAAGTTCCTTTTATAGTTTTAGTATTAAAGCCATTTCTTCTATTTACTTTACCATTTAAAACATCATTAGCAATATGTGATTCAACTTCTGCTTCTAATGCAGCTTCTGTTAGTTGTTTTATTAGTGGTGCTAAAAGTCCATCTTTACCTGTTAGTCTTTTACCACTTCTAAATTCTTTCAATATTTCATTGAAATCAAAGTTTATCTCTTGTTCCATTGTCAATCCTTGATATTATTTTATCAGATTGACACGGAATTTCTAACACTCCC
>NZ_CFAFZJ010000022.1:0-5290 GCF_983172305.1 Arcobacter thermotolerans | reverse complement strand
ATAGCAGACAACCTCTGGTTTAAAAACAATTGGTGGCTGTTTTGAGCTACATCCAGCAATAAAAAAACTAAAAATTAACAATAATAGGATTTCTTTTTTCATCTTTATTTACTCCTCCTCTTTTTATAATCTCTTGTTCAACTTTTTGGCTATGTTTTAAAACCTCTATTTTTTGGTTTTGATTTATGGCTTTTTCTTTTGAGATATCTTTTTCCAAAGCTAAAGCTTTGTTCATTTCAACTATTGCAAGAGCTGTAGCAATATTTAACTCTTCATAATCTTTTTCTTTTTGTGCTAATTGTGTTTTTGTACTATTGAACTTATAATTTAAATAAAAAGTATATGCTCCTAGTATCGCAAAAGCTGTAATAAATATCGCCATAAGAACTCCTTTGAATTTTGTAAATAAACTACTAATCATCTAGCTTACCTCTCTTTTTAAATAAATCTTTTAATATCTCACTTACTTGTATTAAAGCATCATGCTCTGATACTTTACTTTTTTCTCTAATCACAACTATATTTCCTATAATACTTATGAGTTCAGCAAGTATGAACATTCCTACAAATAAACTTGCAATAAAACTCAATTCAGACATAACAGAAATACCAAGAAAAACCATATAAAGAGCAATAAGTAAACCAGATTTTTTTATAATTCCTGTCATAATAGGACTAGAAGAAAGCTCTTTGAGTATATAGCCTTTATAAATTCCAGTTACAATATCTGCTGTCATCAAAATGCATAAAACAAAAAATGTTTTATGTGGTATTCCAGCATAGTCAAGAGTGATTAAAATGTAAGAGTAAAATACTGCAAAATACAATTTTAATAAAATTGATATATCGTTTATATAGTATTGAATATTCATATTAAAGCCCCATATTTATTTTGATTTATGTTAATCATCAGAACCCTCCAAAGAAGGTTTAGGAAATCTATCTTTGATTTCTTTAATAGTATCAATCCAAGTTGTAGTACCGTTAATTTCATCATCAAATCTCATCTCATCTTGATTTAATTTTGCATATTCTGATTTTCTATTATTTAAACAAAGTTCTAGTTTTTCAGAGTAAACTTCTTCATTTGAAATATTTAAAATATAGTCTGTATGTTTACTTTCATCTTCACACTCTATTTCAACAAATGATGGAGCAACAAAAAGAATATTGTCACTCTCTTGTTGCTTGAAATTTGGGTTTACGTATATAATTTTTTTCATTTTCTCTCTCCTAATTAAAATATTCTAGTCAATCTATTTGTTGTAGTAGAAACTGGCATTATTATTTGACCAGCTCCATTATTTCCACATCCAAAAACTTTTCCATTATCTATTAAGATAAACACAGAAGTTGCTGACAATCCACCAGAACAAATAGATTTTATTTTATCGACATACTCAAAGTTTACTTCTTCTGCTGTTAATATGTTAGTAACTTTATTTTTGCTTAAAACACCACTAACATTGTGACCACACACATAAAGTTTATTATCATTAGTAATAATATAAAGTCCTATGTAGTATCCATAATTTAAACAGCTTGTTATATGAATAAAATTTACATTCTCAAAAACTTTTACAAAGATATTGCTATTTATTGTATTGTTTTTATTTAGTTGACCATAGGCATTGTTTCCAGCACCATATATATTATTTTTATTAGTTTTTATATAAAAATTATATGAACCTGTTGGTGCATATAAATCTTCTATTGTTTCACCAACACCTAAAGTAATATTTACTAAAACTGGATTATTTTTTTGAGTAGTGTCATTTGTTCCTAACTGACCAAAAGCATTAGTTCCCCACGCAAATAGTTGTTTGTTTTCGCTTAAAGCCATACAGCTTTTCGTATAGTTTTGGCCACTAAAACCAGCAGTACATACAAATTTTATAATCTTTGTATTTTCCAAGGCTGGTATAATTTGAAATGAACTTCTATCTGTTGTGTCATTAAATCCTAATGCTCCACCAGCATTATAACCGCAAGATAAAAGCTTTCCATCTACTGTAAGAATATATGAAGATGCATTATGTGTATCACAACAAAAAACATCCATAATCTCTCCAACTTCATCTAAGAATGGAACTTGTGTCCAAGTATTTTTATCAACTTTATCACCTAAACCTAATTGCCCAATAACATTATGCCCAGTTGACCAAACTGTATTATCGGTTTTTAATATAAATGCATAAATATAATCTAGAAAATGTCCACTTGAAGAAGTAGCAATTTTATTTACATTTGATGTACTATAAGCTAATTGATATTGATGTGCTGTGTTTCCTATACCTAACTGCCCATAAGTGTTAGCACCCATTACATACAGATCACCATCTTCATATAAAACATATACACTAAAATTTGCTACAACTACTTCTTTGATTTTACTTATTCTGTGTGGATTATTGATTGTTATAAATCCATTATTTGAAGCTCCAGCACCATTTAAAAAATAAGTATTTTCTCCTTTTACTCTTATTTCTTCATCTTTAGTAACTGCAACTATATAACTATTTGAAATAGCTTGTGCATCACTTCTTGTGATAAGCCTAATTCTACTATCATTTTGTACATTGAACTGCTCATTAACTTCATTGTCTACATGGTTATATATTTCCTGAATTGTTTTGCCACCAAGTTTCAATGAGTTTTTTATCGTTAGCTCTTCATTTCCCGTTGTATCTTTTACAATACCCTCATCATGTACAAGAAATACATCAACATCATGTGAAGCTGATGAACTTTTTGATCCAATTTTATCTGTTCTTATTGTTGCCATATTTATTTCTCCTAGTTTTAAATTTAATTTTTTAATATCTTATACAAGTGTAAACACTTATATTTTTAGGTCTATTTTCATCTGCTGTTGGTACTACTTTTGAAGCATTAAAAAAAACATTAGATAAGTGAGCAGGTCCTCCTGTAAAATTACCTGCACTACTAAGCACTTCTATTGCTCCACCTATCGGTAAAGAAGATGAATCATTTCTAACTCCTCCTACATTTCCAGTAATATTTCTAATTGCATCACCTTGATAACTTCCAAGCTCTCTATTTTTTTCATCCATTCCTCTTTCTAGATCTATTGTTCTTGCAAATAATCCTCTTCTATCTGGAATATTAAATGTAGTAACTCCATCACCTTCTCCATATCTTATACCTATTGCTTCAAATAACTTTTTATATTTAATTCTGCTTATCTCTCTACCATCACAAAAAAGCCAACTTCCTTTAGGATTTGGCATAGCAAAATCTCTATACTCACCAGCTTGTGAATCTTGTACATCTTCCTCAAGGCCTGTATATAAAAGTTCTTTTACTACAAATTCTTCATCATCTTCTACTGTAAAGTCGCCTGATACAATAAAAACATCATTGTTTAATTTGTTATCTAAAGCTTCTTGAGTTGCATCTGATATTGGTTTATCTTTATCACTAGTATTGTTAACGTTATCTAACTCTAAACTCTCTTTTGTAGCTTGATTTGCTTCTTTTAAAGAATTAAATTTATAATCAATATCTTGTACTATTTCCTCTATATGTCTAGCACCATCTTCAATCGCTTGTATGTTTTCAGCTATTGCATCCGCATCAATATGTACACTTTCTGCTTTCTCAAAAGTTTTAAAAACTAAAGTATTAAAATCTATTAGTGCAACATTGAGCTCTTTAGTATGTGCAACTAACCAACTCCAACTATATGCAGCGTTTTCTCTAAAATTCTTTTGACCTTCAATTGCTGATTTACTCTCATCAAAAAGGCTAAGTTTTTCTATAGGTTTTATCTCTTCTTCACTCATTTATACAATCCCTTCTATTTCAATTTGATACTGACTTAAATTAAGTCCTATAGGTTGCTCAAAATCTTTATAAAATCCATAAGCAGTTAAACTGTTCATATCCATACTCTCTTTTTCAACTCCAATAAAAAGCATTGGAGTTAAACTATACTCTTCTAAAAAGCTTTGAATTTCATCTACTCTTGAACTATCTAAAAGTACATTTAAAACAACTCGTTTATAAATTCTTGAATTTGTTGTTTTTACATTTCCATCAGATTGTTTTTCTTTTGAAACCATATTTCGTATAGAACTTGTAGGTTTTGGATCAACTAAAGTAATCCCAAAATCTAAACTTTTTCCAAAAATTAAGTGAGAGCAAGAAGCTAAACTTCCATGAAAAGAGATAGTCACTTTTAATTTTGCACCAAAAAAACTAGGTATATTTCTAAAAAAAACTATTTTTTTATATCTTCCCTCTTGAACTGTCCACTCCCACCAATTTGAAACAAATCTTGTGTATGTATTTCTTATTTCTTCATAAACAAGCTCCTCCTCACTAAAGATTTCTATTTTTACACTCTCAGCAACAAGTCCAAAAAAACAAATAGTGTCTATGTCATTTACAGCAAATTCATATACAAGTTCATCTTGATAAGTTGTAGATGTACTCATATATTCATCAAACATTTTGTGTCTATTTGTTTTTCCTAAATAAAGCCATGATAGGCTTGTTTTTTCTTTTATTGGAACATCTATATTTTCATCTTTTGTACTCTCAAAAATACAATCTTCTGTTTGCACAACATTCCCAGTTTTATAAGTTTTATCTTTATCATAAACCTCAATCCCATCATCTAGCTCAGGAACATTTGAAGAGATTACAATTACTTCATCTTTAGGAACTACTAACATTATAAAGCCACCCTTATATCTTCAACTTCTTTTCTAAGTTTTCTAAACTCAGTAAAACCTTGAATTGAAATATCTATTAAATTTTTTATCTCTTTAACAATTGAGCTGTTATCTCCAAGGCTTAAAGCACCATCCCTTAAACCATCTGAAAAACTTCTAGGAATAATTGTTTCACCTTTGTGAATTTGTGCTAACTGGTCATACTCTATGTTCACGCTTCCTACATCATAAGAGTTGATTTTTAGTTTTGAATTATTTAATGCTTGTTTTTTAATATTTTCTAAAGTTTTAGTTAAATCAACAGATAAGTAAGGCATTAGAGATTCTATTTGACTAAAAGCAGTTAAATCATAAAAATCTTGACCAGTTTTAAAACCTACTAAGTCTGAAATATACGAAAACATTTTTGTACTATCAATTTCAGATAAGTTTTGTAAATTTTGTATAAGTGGCTTTGCAGTATTGTAAGAAACACCAAGAAGTTTCACTATATCAACTTGTTCTTGCTTACCTACATAATCGTTATATGAAAGAGTTTGTTTTGATAATCTATCTTTTTCTAAACTTTCATCATTTGAAACTATAGAACT
>NZ_CFAFZJ010000021.1:0-5503 GCF_983172305.1 Arcobacter thermotolerans | reverse complement strand
AAAAAATTGAACAAGATATAAATAGAGATATTTATTAACTTGTCTATAAATTTGAGTGATAATTTTGTAATTAAGTAATTAAAAACAAAAATGTCAGTTTCAACTACTACATAAAGATTAAATTTAGATTTAATCAAAAAATTTATGGAGAGTTTGATCCTGGCTCAGAGTGAACGCTGGCGGCGTGCTTAACACATGCAAGTCGAACGAGAACGGATTATAGCTTGCTATAATTGTCAGCTAAGTGGCGCACGGGTGAGTAATGTATAGGTAATATGCCTCTTACTAAGGGATAACAAATGGAAACGTTTGCTAATACCTTATACTCCTTATTAACATAAGTTAATAAGGGAAAGATTTATTGGTAAGAGATTAGCCTGTATTGTATCAGTTAGTTGGTGGGGTAATGGCTTACCAAGACTATGACACATAACTGGTTTGAGAGGATGATCAGTCACACTGGAACTGAGACACGGTCCAGACTCCTACGGGAGGCAGCAGTGGGGAATATTGCACAATGGACGAAAGTCTGATGCAGCAACGCCGCGTGGAGGATGACACATTTCGGTGCGTAAACTCCTTTTATATGAGAAGATAATGACGGTATTATATGAATAAGCACCGGCTAACTCCGTGCCAGCAGCCGCGGTAATACGGGGGGTGCAAGCGTTACTCGGAATCACTGGGCGTAAAGAGCATGTAGGCGGATTAATAAGTTTGAAGTGAAATCCTATAGCTTAACTATAGAACTGCTTTGAAAACTGTTAATCTAGAATGTGGGAGAGGTAGATGGAATTTCTGGTGTAGGGGTAAAATCCGTAGAGATCAGAAGGAATACCGATTGCGAAGGCGATCTACTGGAACATTATTGACGCTGAGATGCGAAAGCGTGGGGAGCAAACAGGATTAGATACCCTGGTAGTCCACGCCCTAAACGATGTACACTAGTTGTTGTGAGACTTGATCTTGCAGTAATGCAGTTAACACATTAAGTGTACCGCCTGGGGAGTACGGTCGCAAGATTAAAACTCAAAGGAATAGACGGGGACCCGCACAAGCGGTGGAGCATGTGGTTTAATTCGACGATACACGAAGAACCTTACCTGGACTTGACATAGTAAGAACTTTCTAGAGATAGATTGGTGTCTGCTTGCAGAAACTTATATACAGGTGCTGCACGGCTGTCGTCAGCTCGTGTCGTGAGATGTTGGGTTAAGTCCCGCAACGAGCGCAACCCTCGTGTTTAGTTGCTAACAGTTCGGCTGAGAACTCTAAACAGACTGCCTACGCAAGTAGGAGGAAGGTGAGGACGACGTCAAGTCATCATGGCCCTTACGTCCAGGGCTACACACGTGCTACAATGGGATATACAAAGAGCGGCAATACGGTGACGTGGAGCAAATCTTATAAAATATCTCCCAGTTCGGATTGTAGTCTGCAACTCGACTACATGAAGTTGGAATCGCTAGTAATCGTAGATCAGCTATGCTACGGTGAATACGTTCCCGGGTCTTGTACTCACCGCCCGTCACACCATGGGAGTCGAACTCATTCGAAGCGGGGATGCTAAAATAGCTACCTTCCACAGTGGATTTGGCGACTGGGGTGAAGTCGTAACAAGGTAACCGTAGGAGAACCTGCGGTTGGATCACCTCCTTTCAAAGAAATATTATTAAGATTTGTTTCTTAATATATAAATAAAAAGAAAAAACTACTTTTAACAACATATATTTAGTTTGTAAAGATTATTTGAAGAACTACAAATAATTTATAGGTAAATATGGGCCTATAGCTCAGCTGGCTAGAGCGCTCGACTGATAATCGTGAGGTCTCAGGTTCAAGTCCTGATAGGCCCACCATCATGGGGAATTAGCTCAGCTGGGAGAGCGCCTGCTTTGCACGCAGGAGGTCAGCGGTTCGATCCCGCTATTCTCCACCATATACTATAAGAATAAAATTAGATATAAGCTTTTATATATAAGAGTTTATATCTGGTTTTAATCAGAAACGTTACTTTGGAATAACTTTAGTTATTTGAAGTAGCATGATATTTAAAAATATAATGTTAAAGTCTTTAAAATTTTTTCGTAAAATTAAATAGTAATGTTTAATTTTAAATAAAAAAATTTCATATCTAAAATTTAATGTAAAAATTAAATTTAATTATAGATAACACAACTAACTTATTATAGTATGTACTTGTATATATGTTTAATAAGATAGTAGCCAAAGAATATTATCAAATTTAGAATAATTAGAAATAATTATTCTGGCAATTATAAGCTATTAAGGGCTAATGGTGGATGCCTTGACTGTAAGAGGCGATGAAGGACGTATTAGGCTGCGATAAGCCTCGGGGAGCTGCCAAAGAGCTTTGATCCGAGGATTTCCGAATGGGGCAACCCAGCATATAGAGATATATGTTACCCTACGGGGAGCGAACCTGGTGAAGTGAAACATCTCAGTAGCCAGAGGAAGAGAAATCAAATGAGATTCCCATAGTAGCGGCGAGCGAACTGGGATTAGGACAAACCCAATGCTTGCATTGGGGGTTGTAGGACTATAATGTGTAATTAAAGAGAATAGATGAATTAGTTGGAAAACTAGAGCATAGAAGGTGATACTCCTGTAATTAAAATTCTCAATAATACTAATAGTATCCTGAGTAGGTCGGAACACGTGATATTTTGACTGAAGCTGGGGGGACCACCCTCCAATCCTAAATACTACTTACAGATCGATAGTGAACAAGTACCGTGAGGGAAAGGTGAAAAGTACTGCAGCGAGCAGAGTGAAATAGAACCTGAAACCATTAGCTTACAATCATTCAGAGCCCTATGATTTATCAGGGTGATGGACTGCCTTTTGCATAATGAGCCTGCGAGTTGTGGTGTCTGGCAAGGTTAAGCCAAGTGCGAAGCCGTAGCGAAAGCGAGTCTTAATAGGGCGAAATAGTCAGATGCTGCAGACCCGAAACGAAGTGATCTATCCATGAGCAGGTTGAAGCTGGTGTAAGAGCCAGTGGAGGACCGAACCCATTGACGTTGAAAAGTCTCGGGATGACTTGTGGATAGGGGTGAAAGGCCAATCAAACTTCGTGATAGCTGGTTCTCTCCGAAATATATTTAGGTATAGCCTTGTGTTGTAGCATATAGGGGTAGAGCACTGAATGGGCTAGGGCTGCTTACCGCGGTACCAAACCCTATCAAACTATGAATACTATATGTGGAATCACAGGAGTCAGGCGGTGGGTGATAAAATCCGTCGTCAAGAGGGGAACAACCCAGACTAACAGCTAAGGTCCCTAAGTTACATCTAAGTGGAAAACGATGTGGAGTTACTGTGACAACCAGGAGGTTGGCTTAGAAGCAGCCATCCTTTAAAGAAAGCGTAACAGCTCACTGGTCTAGTGATTCTGCGCGGAAAATATAACGGGGCTAAGATGTACACCGAAGCTTTAGATTCAATTTTTAATTGAGTGGTAGGAGAGCGTTCTATTCAGCGTTGAAGGTATACCGGTAAGGAGTGCTGGAGCGGATAGAAGTGAGCATGCAGGCATGAGTAGCGATAATTAAGGTGAGAATCCTTAACGCCGAAAACCCAAGGTTTCCTACGCGATGCTCGTCATCGTAGGGTTAGTCGGGTCCTAAGTCGAGACTGAAAAGTGTAGACGATGGCAAATTGGTTAATATTCCAATACCAACATATAAGCGCGATGTGGGGACGCATAGAGTTAGTCGAGCTCACTGATGGAATAGTGGGTCGAAGGATGTAGGTTGTTAAGTAGGCAAATCCGCTTAACGTTAGACCGAGATCTTACAGGCTCTTGACACTCTTCGGAGGAGATGGAGAATCGATGATACTGTCGTGCCAAGAAAAGCCACTAAGTTTATTATATGTTGCCCGTACCGTAAACCGACACAGGTGGGTGGGATGAGTATTCTAAGGCGCGTGGAAGAACCCTCTTTAAGGAACTCTGCAAAATAGCACCGTATCTTCGGTATAAGGTGTGCCTACTTTGGTATAGAAACTTGCTTTCAAAAGCTGAAGAGGTTGCAACAAAGAGTCCCTCCCGACTGTTTACCAAAAACACAGCACTTTGCTAACACGTAAGTGGATGTATAAGGTGTGACGCCTGCCCGGTGCTCGAAGGTTAATTGATGATGTCAGCGCAAGCGAAGCATTTGATCGAAGCCCGAGTAAACGGCGGCCGTAACTATAACGGTCCTAAGGTAGCGAAATTCCTTGTCAGTTAAATACTGACCTGCATGAATGGCGTAACGAGATGGGAGCTGTCTCAAAGAGGGATCCAGTGAAATTGTAGTGGAGGTGAAAATTCCTCCTACCCGCGGAAAGACGGAAAGACCCCGTGCACCTTTACTACAGCTTGACACTGTAGCTTGGATATTCATGTGCAGGATAGGTGGGAGGCTATGATGACTAGACGCAAGTAGAGTCGGAGCCATCCTTGAGATACCACCCTTGAATATTTGAGTTACTAACTGCGATGAGTTATCCTCATTCAGGACAATGTCTGGTGGGTAGTTTGACTGGGGCGGTCGCCTCCTAAATAGTAACGGAGGCTTACAAAGGTTAGTTCAAAGCGGATGGAAATCGCTTGTTGAGTATAATGGCATAAACTAGCTTGACTGTGAGACCTACAAGTCGAACAGAGACGAAAGTCGGTCATAGTGATCCGGTGGTTCTGCGTGGAAGGGCCATCGCTCAAAGGATAAAAGGTACGCCGGGGATAACAGGCTGATCTCCCCCAAGAGCTCACATCGACGGGGAGGTTTGGCACCTCGATGTCGGCTCATCGCATCCTGGGGCTGTAGTCGGTCCCAAGGGTATGGCTGTTCGCCATTTAAAGCGGTACGCGAGCTGGGTTCAGAACGTCGTGAGACAGTTCGGTCCCTATCTTCCGTGGGCGTAGGAAAGTTGAAGAGATTTGTCCCTAGTACGAGAGGACCGGGATGAACCAACCACTGGTGTACCAATTGTTCTGCCAAGAGCATCGTTGGGTAGCCACGTTGGGATGTGATAAGAGCTGAAAGCATCTAAGCTCGAAGCCAACTCTAAGATGAACTTTCCCTGAAGTTCCCAGCAAGACTAGCTGGTTGATAGGCTGGATGTGTAATGGGTGTAAGCCCTTTAGCTGACCAGTACTAATAGAACGTTTGGCTTATTTTTAACAATTTTCTTTGGTTTACTATCTTATTAAGCATATTTCTTATGTTTAATTTGTGTTGATTATGTATAGATATACAAATATGAAATTAGCTTTTTAAAGCTACAAAGACTTTAGCATTAAATTTCTCAATCTCGCAATTTGAGTATTAAGAGTTTACAAAAGCTTTTAGTACTCAAATTTGCTGGTGGTTAAAGAGAAGTGGAAATACCCAGTCCCATTCCGAACCTGGTAGTCAAGCACTTCATCGCCGATAATACTGCTGGGTCCCCCGGTGGAAACGTAGGTCGCTGCCAGCTCATTGAGTTTTTATTA
>NZ_CFAFZJ010000020.1:0-10510 GCF_983172305.1 Arcobacter thermotolerans | reverse complement strand
TGCATATTTTGTATTTAATTTATTTTCAGCTGCTAAATTTGTAAGATTTAATTTTGATAATTTTCCAGTTGCACTTGCAATATCAGCTAAAGATGCAGCTGTTCCTGTAAGATTGCTATTCCAGTCACCAGTTGCATCAAGTAGCTCAATTTGTGACTCTAGAATATCTTGATATGAACTTGAAGCTTCATCAAGAGCATTAATTTGATTTTCTATTGATAATCTATCTAATGTTTTATTATAGATTTGTGTTTCAAGTTCCAGGAGTTTTTGCTTATCTTCAATAGGTTTATCTAAACCTTGAATATCTAAAGCTTTTTGAGAATAAGAAATATTTGCTAGTTCTATCTCTTTTTCGTAAGAATCAGATTTTAATTGAACCAATCTTTCATAAAAAGATAAATCTTCTTTTGCTGTATCAATAGCTTTTTTATTATTTAGTTCATCTATTAATTTACTTTGAGCTATCAAAGCATCATTCGTTTTAACACCAGCTTCAAGCCAAGATTTAGTTTTTTCAGTAATTTCAACTAATGATTTATCATACTGACTCATACCAATTTTTGAAATATCAAGATATGCTTTATTTTGTTCGCTTGCAATCTTTTTTAAAGAATCTAAAGCTTTTTTATTTTTATCATCTTCTTTTTGATTTACATCATCTAAAGCCCTTGACCAAGCTTCAACATATTTTGTAGTATCTTTCCCATTTTTTACTAATATATTAAAGTTTGTAAGCCATTTACTATTTATTTCATCTATTTTCCCACTGTAAGGATTTAATGTATCATTTACAAGCTTATCTATTTCAGATAGATCTACATTTGTTACTACATTATTTAATAAATCTTCATCTTGTTTTATTTTTGCAAGTTTTTGAAAAACAATCTCAAGCTCTGAATTTAAATCTTTTAATTGTGATTTTTGATCTCCATCCCAAATAAACTTATCCTTTTTTACTTCAGCAATTTTTCCTAAAAGTTGATATTGTTTATTTATAAGTTCATCATAAGTACTTAAGTTAGAAGCATTTGTAAGGTAAATATTTATTTCATTTATACTTTTTGCCCATCTATCAAATAATCTTGCTACTGAAGGTATTTTTGACTCTAAATAATCAAATGGTATCTTCATAAGATTTTTTGAGAACATATCTGTAGAGTTACTCAAGTTAGACATTTTTGTATCATAATCTTCTATAACCCGAAAATCTGATAATTTATCTTTGAAAAGCTGTACAACATCACTACTATTTTTTATAGCTTCATTACTTAAACCTATTGAAGATAAAAATCTACCCATTTCAGAATTAGCTTCAACTGTTCCTGTGCTTATTCCATCCATTGCAGAAAGAAAGGCATCAAATCCGATTTTATTTCCTGCTGCAATAGATAGTTTTTCTGTTATTTCAACCATATCAGAAGTTGTTGCACCAACTTTTCTCATTCCAAAATACATAGCATCATAAATTTGAACAGTTTCTTTCATACTATGAGGTGTTGCTATATTTGCTTTTTGTAGTAACTCTGTGGCTTTTGAAGCTTCAATTTGTGCAATTCTATATTTATCTTGAACGCTAATTGCATTTCCATAAATATCATTATTAGATATCATAACAGCACTTGCCATCGTAAGAGAATTTGTAAGTTTTTGGAATTGTTTATTTACTTCTAAACCCGTTCTTGAAATATCTCCTAATGTATTATTTATAACTTGAAAACCTGCATATATGTGTCCTGCTATATTTATTCTTTTTAAAAAAGTATTAGCAAAAGAGTCTGTATCAGTAAAAGACTTCCCTAAATCTTTTACTTGTTGATTCATTAGTATTAACTCTTGAGATTTTGCATCAATTTTAATTTTTAATCGAACTTCTTCATTTGACATCTTTTGCCTTTTTTAAATATAATCTAAACATGAAAAATTATTTTGAAAACCCTTTGATGATTCCTATTACTATGCTTATTACAGCGATAATAATATTTATTGCACCCTTTTTTATTTTTGGCTTTTAACTAATAACTTTTTGATTTAAATTTTTTAATATTTTAAATACTTCCAAAAAATCATAATCGAACTTTAAACAGTAATCTTTTACTATCTGGTACTCTACTTCTATTCCAAATCCATTTGATTTTCTAGCTAATACATAAATATTTACTAGCTCTATTTCAAAATCACTTTTCAATTTATGGGAAAAAATACCATTGTTTTTTCCCATAGTTTTTAAGTAATTTATTACCCTATTTACTTTTTTTCAACTGACTCTTCTACTGCTTCAAGTATATATGCTCTTATAATTGAGTATGATATACCTGCATCATCTACAGCTTTTTGAAATTTAACTTTATCTTTTCCAGAAATGCTCTCTTCAAAGAATTTTTTATAATAATTTTCTACAGAAACATTTATATCTTCTAAATCTTTTTTAAGAATTTCAATCTCTTTTTCTAAAGAGTTTATTTTTTTTACATACTCTTTATTTTCAATCAAAATTGCAGTTTTTTGCTCCAAAGCTATTCCTCCAGCTTCTCCAAACGTTTGAAGTAAACTGTCATTTACAACTTTGATTTCTTTGTACTCTTTTAATTCAGCATTTTTTGAATCAACAGTTACATACTGCTCTTTTGCATCTTTTCTAAATGCATCTAATTTCTCTTGAGTGTGCTTATTAAGTGGAGAAAATGTCAATTTATAAACTACTCCATCAAGATCAACTTCAATGTCATGTTTTGTTTTTAAAGGACTTAATTTTGACATATTACTCTCCTACCTTCATCCAATACTCTTTTGCATATCCTTCATCGCTTTTCATAACTGCAGCTTCAAAACTAAGTTGTGCAAAATCTTCACTTATATAATCAAAATCTCCTGCTGGTGCCATTGAAACATTGTATAAGAGTAATACTGGTTTACTCGCTCCATCTTCATCACCTACAAATCTTAACTGTCCATTTAAAATAGGTGTTTCAGCCATTTTTATTACATCAATATCTACTTGCTTTGTAGCAACAGTTCCATCGGGAAGTGTGTCACCTATATCAAAACTTTCAACCTCTATTTTTCCCATTCTAGACATTGCAAGATTTTTTAAAGTAAACTTTTGTGTTGTAAATTTGAATACTCCATCAATACTAGTAACAATTTGTTCTACCATTTGCTTAATAACTCTATCTTTTGAAAAAGCTTCTTTTTTCTCAATATTCCATGTTAATTGTCCACTTTGAACTTCACAAATTTCAAACTCAGTATCAGGTGTTCCATCTTTTTTAAATGGAGTAAAAAACATTTTTCCACCACCAATATATCTATCACCTATTGTTCTCATTTTTGATCTCCTGTTGTTAAATTTTTATTTTGATTAATTTCTTTTACTGCTTTTTTATCAATTAATTTTTTAGCAGCACTATCTTCAATATCAATAATTGAACCTACACTTATAGTTTTACCTTTGTAATTTAAAGGTTTTATAGCCTCTACTTTCATATAATCAACTCCTTTTTTTCCCGTGGGGAATTTTATTTACACATAACAGTTATAAAAACTGCACTATTTTCCATATCAAACTTCTCATCTACTTCAGAACCACTAAACGATATTTTTGGTTCATTTATAGATAAATTTTTTACTGCTTTCACCATCAAAAGTGCATTTTCTTTAGAATGTTTAAAAATAACTGCAAAAACTGCATTATGCTCTATCCTTGAAACTGCTTCTCTTTTTATTACTTCTATAACAGGAGCTTTTATTTGAGATGGAATGATTGCAACTATCTTTTGTTCAGCTTCATTTTCTGATAGATTCATAAATTTATTTCTCCTTTATAGAAATATTGATTTCAAAATCTTTTTCAAAAGAGAAGTTTGAAACAGTGTATTCTTTACCATCTATTTCCAAACTATCACCCTCTTCTATTCCTTCAAAATCTTCTCTTCTAGCTTTGATATTTTCAAAATTTACTTCAAAAATTTCTAAATCATTTTTTCTAAATAAAATTGCTACTTCTTTACCTTTAAAAAAACCTTTTTTTGCAAATTCATCAGTATTGTAAAAAACGTTTAAATCTGCTTTTATAGTTTCTTTAAGACTCATACGTTTAGTTTTATGTCAACTGTACCAGCTACTGCTGTTTTAGAGCTAGTAGATCTTCCTGCATAAACATTATCTGTAGCTTCTTTTGTAAGCTCTTTGGCTTCATTATCCCAATAAAGAACATCACCAACAGCAATTACATCTGTTGTTTTTGCTTTTATTGTCCAAACTTTTTCAAGTTCAACAGATATCTCTTCTCCAACTAAACCACTATTTACAGCAATACCTATCATACTTACACCTAAAGGAATAACATCACCAACTGTTACATCTTCTTGGCAAGTATAAGTAATTACTTTCCCATCATATTTTTCAATTGCTTGTTTTTGTACGCTCATATTATGCTCCTAAATTTTTATATAGACCTCTAAAGTCTTCAACAACTACACCAAAATCAAATAAACATTCATATTCAATTCCACCACCACTTCTAAGTCTTTCTTGAACTATTGGTTGTCCACCAGTTCCAGCAAGTGTTCCAGTTTTTATAGTTCTTCTAGCAGCTGCTAAATACCAAGGTTTTGCTTCTAGCTCAGCTTCAATAATTAAATCAAAAGAGTTTTTATGAATATTTGCAACACCTGAATTTGAAGAAGTTGGATTTGATTCACTTGTTAATAGCTGTTTAGCTATTGTTTCATTTTCTGGACTTACCAATAAATATTTAGGATTGATATTTAAAGCTGTTTTTCCATCTAGCTGTCTTCTCATTCTAGTTCTTGCAGCACTTAAAGATTCACTATCCAAAGCAATTCCATTATCCATATTTTTGTGTTCACTATGGAATAAAGCTTTATTATCATTCATTTTGTAATTTACAAAATCGCCTTTTGCTTGTAATAAATCATAAACAATACCATTTGCAGTTCTTTTTGCCATTCTTGCAAATTCAGCAACAATATTTGAAAATGCTCCCAAATCATCATTAATTAGCATTTGTCTTGTAAATGTAAATTTATTTCCAAAACTTTCTAATTTCCAAGCTTGACCGCTTTCATCTAATTCAAGATTTTCTAATTCACCTTTTTCTTTAAGTTTAGAAAGTCTTCCATTTGGATTTCTTATTCCAACATCTGTTTGTAATTTAAAGTTAGGTAAATCCACGTTCGTAGTCCATAAGTGATAAGTGCCTTCTTGCTCTTCAAAGTTTGTTGTTAATACTCTATTTGCAATATTTCCAAGTAATAAACTAAATTGATCATTACTCATAGCTCTTTGTGCAAGTTCTGCTCTATCCATACTATCAACACCAAGAAGATATCTAGCCATCTCAGATAAAGTAGCCCCTCTAAAGTTATTATCCTTTAAATCTACACTTACTCCACATCTTGATAAAATAGAATCTTCTATATTTCTTACCATTACATCTTTATCTGGTGTTCCAGCAACAACAACTTGAGAAACTCTCGTTTTTTCATCAATTACAGCTTTTCTAACTTCATCTATTGGAGTTCCTGCTTTTACAAGCTCTGAAGCTCTTTGTAAAGTTAAATGTCCAGCAGCTGCTAAATCCATAATTTCACTTGTTCTTTTTTGTTCATTTTGTAGATTTAAAGCTCTTTGTGCTTCTTTTTCAATATTTTCAAGCTCATCTTTTCTTGTTTGTTGTTCAGCTGTTAAACCATCAACTAAAGATCTTAATTGCTCCAACTCTTTTCTTAATTGTTCATTCATAGAATCATCTCCTGTATTTAAATTTAATTCACGACCTACAGTCGCACCTTTATCAAAACCAACACCAACTGCACTAAGTTCAAAAATTTCAAACTCAGTTACAGTTACAAGTGTTGGCTCACCTTTTCTCTCTTCAATTTTTGTATCTAAAATTCTGTAACCAATTGAACAATCAGTTAAAATTCCATCTACGTACTTTCTAAATAATTTAAGACTTGATTCATCTGTTCCAAAAACAACATCTGCTTTTAGCTTTCCATCTTCCAATCTTATATTTTCAACTTTACCGCTAGCAGAATCAACACTTCTATTATGGTCCTTAAAAAATGTTTTTAATCTCTCATATCTAGCACCATTAACATCAAGTTTTTCAATAAAAACTTCACCTGTCCACCAATCACGCCTTTCACCCTCATTTTGTTCAGAAATAAGGATAAAAGATATAGTTCTAGTATCTTCATTTATTGCATTACTATCAACAACAAAATTTCTTTGAGTATCAAATCCAGATAACTTTCTTTGTAGCTCTTCTTTTTTCTTTGGCACATTTCCTCCTTTATTAAATTTTCCCACGGGAAATTTACTCTTCAACTATGACTGGCTCAAGTCCAGCTTTTTTTCTTTTTTCAGTAATCATTTTTTCTTCATTTATCTGTTCATCTATAATATCTTCATAATTTCTACCCTTTCCTGCAGCTGCTCTAGTTCTACTATTAAGTCCAAGTTTTATTTCGTATTCAATTGCTCTAATATCTTTTAATGGATCAACCCACTCTCTTGTTGGCATAATCCAAACAGCTTTTATATATTTATCTTTGTTAGTCCAATAATCAGTTGGCACTTTTAATGCACCACTTAAAACAACACTATCCATAAACATTTCAAACATTGGATTTAAAGCATCTTCTACAAGTAATGTTTGTTCATCATCAAATCTTTTGTTATCCTGGATTAAACTTGCTCTTGCACTTGAAAAATTAACTTGAGAGTAATCCCTAATAGCAAGTTCATAAGATATATCTCTACCAGCTGCTATTATTCGAATAGTGTTTTTTATAAAATCGTTGTAGCTATTTCCTAATTGGTTAGATTGAATATTTTGAACCTCCTCTCCAGGTCTTAAATATTTAATCATTCCAGCAGTTATCTCTTTTATTGGGTCACTACTTCCTTGTTTTTGTCCAGTTTGTTTATCTCCAAATATATTTCCACCAACATTTGAAGTTTTTATAAATGTTGCAAAAGAAGCTAAAATTCTATTTTTGATTATTTCACTATCGTTGTAAGCTTGAAAATCTTTTAGATTATTAATAGTTTGTGCATAATCTGTAATCCCTCTGTATTGGGTAGCTCTTTCAGAATCATAAAAATGTATTATGTTTTTTGAATCAAATCTTTTAGATGAAATACTATTTATCTCTGTTTTTAAATGATATGCTATTGGTGCACCGTTTTCATCAACTTCAACACCACTAAAAACAGTATTATTATTTTTATTTGTAGTAAATCCAAAACTATTTTTTGTATTATCAAGTTGATCTACTTCTACTAATTGAAATTTTAAAGGGAATTTTTTATCATTTGTCCAAACGCAGTTAACTAGAGATTCACCATCAACTAATTTTGCTTTTAATAGCATCTTTTGAAATTTTCTAAAAGAAATTCTTTTTGTTATGTCAAAATTTTGTTTTTTTGTAAATTCATTCCACAAAATTTCAATTTGCTTATTTAAATTTTCTGCATTTTTTACTTCATCTTTATTTATTCTTGATTGTAAAGAAATGCCTGATCCAATACAGTTTTTAATAATACTTCTATCGATTGATTTACAAATAGGATTATTTGCACTCAACCATCTAGCTCTTGCTCTTAACATATCTCTATCACCTGAAACTTGTAGCTCAAAGTGATTATTTGAAATATTAAAATCTCTATTTAGTCTAGTTTGTTTTGCACCTTCAAAAAAAGCTCTTTCATAAACTTTTGCAACTGCACCAAGAGTTACTACATTTGAAGCCCATAAAATAGTTCTAGCTATTTTATTCATTACACAAAACTCACATAAGAAGTATCACCTGCTGGTGATGTATTTTGACCTTCAATATAGTTTCTACCATATCGTTCTATTTTTTCTAAAAGTCTATTTCTCTCAGCATAAAGTGTAGAAAGCTGTCCTCTAACGAGTTGCTCACCAGAACCAGTTTGATAAGATTGTGACTCTTCTGCTTTATCTATTTTGATAAGAATTGAATCGTACTGTTGCCCAAGAGTTTTTGACATCTCATTACCTTTTTTATATTTTTGGTAATGGCATTTTATGTTTTTTCAAAAATCTTTTTTAGGGTACTTTTTCTACCCTACCATTTTTTTAAAAATTATGGTATTTTGGTTGTAGTTTTTAAGTAGTAGTAAAAAGGTTGTAAAATATCGCTTTTATAATGCTTTTATACAACCTTTTTTGTTTTAAGAAAAATCAACTTTGTTCATTTCTTTTTCTATTTCCATATCAAAATCCACTATATTTTTAGCAATTTTTTGCAAATCTGATATTTTATTTAGTGTTTTTTCATATCTATATTTCATTTTATATAGCTCTTTTTCAGCTTCAACTCTTCTTTTTTTCTCATTTTCTATACCATTTATAGCCCATCTTTGAAGCTCACTACCATCTGTTCTTAAAATTTCAAGGTATTCACCATAAAAAACATTGTGTTCTTGCAACCATTTGATAAAAGTTTCTCTATTGAACTCATTTGCATTTCTATTTAAAATCTCTTTATTTCTTTTAAATAGTAAATCTAGCTTTTCATCAAAACTTTTATGAGTGATTAAAAACTGTTTTGATTTTAGTTCATCAACATCATCTTCAAGGTTTTCAAATCTTATTTTAGATTTTTTCTTCCATTTATCAAGCTCTTTTCTCAAATCATTATTTGCTTTTGTAAGTCCTCCAACTCTTCCACTTAGTTCGTGAATATTTGGGTTTTGCATCAATAATTCATATTGTTCTTCTATTTGTACAAAATAATCTCTTACAGCTTCAGCCTTTTTACCTTGACTCATCATTGCAATATGTTTTGCACTTCTTGCATCAAGGATATATTCTTTTCTAAAAGTAAAACCATTTCCAGCTTCAACCTTTTCATCAAAAACAATATAATCAATGTTTATTCTTAACCCTGCTCTTTGGATTTGAACTTTTATCCAATCTCCAAAAGGTTTTATAATTCCGAGACCCTTATGTAAATCCCCACCTCTTACACTATTTATCTTTTTAGTTCCTATAACTTCACTTGATATTTTTATAATTTCTCTCATGATACAAACTCCCATCTTTCAAATCTATCTGCTATTTTTCTCATAGTTTCAAAACTATCAACTCTTAAAACCCTACTTCTACCACTTTTATTTATTGCCTTTATACTCATTTTATACCCCGTTATGTTGTTTTATAATGAAATACTACAACATATAGATAAAAATGTCAAGAATTAAAGCAACATATAGATAAAATTTTGTATAATTAATACAACAAATAGGTATAATTTGGCGCTACACTTTTAGGTGTATCGCCTCTTTTATGGGCTTTGTAGATACGTTTTTAACAATTTAATACAAAATAAGCACTTCACAAAATTGTGAAATGCTTATTTTATGAGGATTACAAGTGAACAAACAAGAATTTACAGATTTTTTAAAAAACATTGATTTAAGTAAAAAAGATTTTGCAGAATTATCAAATATCTCATATAACACAGTAAACAACTGGAATGATACAAATAGACCAGTTCCACCATGGGTTAAATCTTGGTTGGATAATTATGTGAAAGCAAAAGACATGGATAAGGTTGTTGAAGCTGTTAAACCTTATGTTGGGGAAAAATAGATATGGATAGTTTACTTTTTTTAATTGTAGTTGTTGTAATGATTATATTTGTTTATAAAGTTTTAATAGAACCTTTATTAAATCCTAAAAAAGAAAAAAGAAGTAGCAATTATATTGTTGAAGTTGAAGATGATGAATATCTAACAGATAGCAGAACAGTAAGAACAACTCAAGTAAGTGCAAATCTTTCTCCTGAATTATATAAAAGATTAAATACTTATTGTGAAAATAACAATGTAACCAAAACATATATAATAAATAATGCTGTTACCAAATATTTAAATGATATAGAAGGAATTAAATAAAATGTTACCATCTCATAAACATCTAATTTTTAAATTAAAAGTATCTTTAGTTTTTACTTTGATTTGTGTTTTTGGATATTTTGTTTTTGATTTAATAAAAAATTAAAAGGAGTTTTAATGGGAAATTTTATAGAAAATCCGCCTCAAATTTCAAAAATTGATACTGTTATCAAGACAAGATACTCAATGTGGGGAAAAGAATTAAAACCTTGTAATGATTTATTTTTAACAGTTTATTTTGGATTTAGAAAAAAAAGAGATTATATTATTCATAGTGATCTGAATCATACTGTAGAGCAAATAAAAAGTTTGATAGATAATAAACTAGATTCAGACGATGTTATGATTAGTGAAAGCGATAGAAATTATTTGTATTTAATGGTGGGAGAAAGTGGTATTCTTCGTATAACAGGACGAAGATATTATCCTAACTCAACCCTTGAGAGACCGTTAAATATTTCGTGTCAAAGTAATTCTGATAGGAGAAATCCTATCACACCAGAACTTAAATTTTAAGTTCACTATCTAATCTTCCTTCAAAAAATATTGCCAG
>NZ_CFAFZJ010000019.1:0-13649 GCF_983172305.1 Arcobacter thermotolerans | reverse complement strand
TAAAGAACTCTAATTTTAACCTGCTGGTCAAATTGGACGGGAATTATAGTGCCTTTTTTTTGTTTTGTCAAGGGGTTTTTATTAATCTTGGCTTAATTTTGGGAATTTGTAAAAAATGCTAATTTATTTTTTCTATATAGCCAGTTTTTGGGTAAATTTTTATATCTCTAAACTCTTTGGTCTTTGAGATAAATCTAATAGTGCATGGTTTTTTAAGCTCAAGATTTTCACTTGAAAGTTGAGTATAAACTCTTCCATCATTTCCAAAAGAGATTTGTCCTATAGAGGTTGTTGTATTACAAGATACTTGAACATCTTCTATATCATAATTTTTTAAAAGCACAAAAGGGCTGTTTTCTGCATTCTTTTTACAATAATTTGAAGTGAAAATATATTTATTTGTAAGAGGGTCTTTTAAGCTCTCATTTTGATTTATTTGTCCTGTATCATTTGTTTCACTATAAATAGTAAAATATATTCCTCCACCTCTATCTTCTCTACATCTCATAAACTTCATTGTCCATCTTCCCTTAAACCATTCGCTTACTTCAGTTTCAAACTTATCATCTATTAAAGCTTTGTATCTTACATAATTTAAATATATTAAAACTCTATTTGTAACCTCATCAAGCTTATAATTTGGTAACTTTGGTGTAAAAACTGTATATAAAATACCTAAAATTACAATTACAAAAACCAACTCTAGGATTAAAAATGTTTTTTTCATATTAATTTTTTTATGTAAATTGTAAATAACTCTTTTTCATAATAGTATATAGATATTTTATCATCGTAGTTATAAAACTCTTTTGTTGATAAATAGTAATCATTTCCTTCATGAATTTCATAAAATTTTAATCTCAACAACAAATCTTTATCATCTAATATTATATTATTTATAGCTCTATTCTTAAGCTCATTTGATAACTCTTTAGCAATATGATATTGATAAACAAAGTGTTTTTGAGGATTTTGAATTATTAAATAAAGAGGTTTGTTTACAAATGTAAAAACAACATTTATTCCCAACATTACCACAATTAAAATTGCTGCTATATTGTAATTTGTTCTAAACTCTTTTAATCTTACTCTATATGAGTGTAAAAACATTTTTACCATAGATGGTATAGCAATAACAACATAAGGGGCAAAATCTTCGATATATATTTTTTGTCTAAAAGATACTAATATGGATAAAATAAGTGCAGTTGCAGAGATATAAGTTGTTAAATCAACTTGTTTTATTACTATTAATCTATAAATAACATATAAAAAATACAAAAATAGTATTGGAGAGAATATAGCTGCATAAATTCCAACTGTATCTATTAAAAAACCTCTTGGCTTTCCATCTGTTGATAAACCATAGATAAATAGTGAAACTACAAATAAAACTGAAGAGATATACAACAACTTTCTATCTTTTGTTTTTAATGAAAAAAGAAATAGTGCTAAAAATAGTATCGCAAACGAGTTATCAACAAGTAATAGAAATGGTAATAAATAGTATAAATGTTTTTTATGTTTTTGATAAAAATAGATATACAAAAGAGTAAAGAAAGTTACAATAATAGCTGTGTTTACAAGCAATGAAGCACTTAAAACTCCAGGAAGAGACATAAAAATCAAAACAGATATAAATCTATCTTTTTCATATTTAAAATAATCTTTTGTAATTAAAAACATTAAAATTACACCTAAAGTATAAAAAACAATAAAAGGTACCCTTAAAGCTAAATCATTATGTCCAAAAATATATGTAAAAGAGTTTGTGATAATAGACAAAATTGAACTGTTGTAATATAGATTTAAAGCCTCTTTATATGAGATACTTAAAGAGTAATTTGCTGTTATAAGCAACAAAGATACAATAAAAAATAAAATTAAATAAAAATAGATTGTATATTTGTTTTTTGTAAACATATTATATCTTTAAAAAATTATCTATAATTTTGTGGCCATATTCACTCATAATTGATTCAGGATGAAACTGAACTCCATAGATATTTTTACCTTTTACCTCTAAAGACATAATTTCACCATCATCCATACTTTTTGAAGTTACTATAATATCTTCTGGCAAATTATCTTTTTGTACAATCAAAGAGTGGTATCTTGTTTGAGTAAACTCTTTTGGTAAGGTATCAAAAATTTTTGTATCTTCTAAAACTTCTATTTTTGAAGTTTTCCCATGCATCATATTTTTTGCACGTACTACTTTTGCCCCAAAAACCTGAGCTATTGCTTGATGACCTAAGCAAATTCCAAATATTGGTTTTTTTCCTGCAAAATACTCTATAACTTTTAAACAAACTCCAGATTCATTTGGAGTAGAAGGTCCTGGAGAGATTATAATTTTACTTGGATTTAACTCTATAATCTGCTCTAAAGTTAACTCATCATTTCTTACTATTTTCAAATCAGCTCCTAATTCTAGGCAATATTGAACAATATTGTATGTAAAACTATCGTAGTTATCAATCATTAAAACCATTTTTTATCCTGTAAATTTTTTTTAGATTATACCAATAAATAATAAAATATAAAATTACATACTTTTGATAATCATTCTTAATATTAAGAGTTATTAAAGCTTTCTTACTATACTATTTCCTTTTAAATTTAAAAATTAGATATTATAAAATAAAAAAGGATAGTTAAATGGTTAAAAAATTGGCTCTTTGCTCACTACTATTTGCAAATATTTTGTTTGCAAGTGGTAGTGAAGTAAATGTATATTCACAAAGACACTATGACTCAGACAAAGCTCTGTTCAAAAAATTTGAGGAAAAAACAGGTATTAAAGTAAACCTTATAACTGCAAAAGCTGAAGAGCTTGTTTCAAGACTATCAATAGAAGGTGCAAATAGCCCATCAGATATTCTTATAACGGCTGATATTGGAAATTTATATGAAGCAAAAGAGAGAGATTTGCTTCAAGGAGTTAGCTCAAAAGTATTGGAAAAAAATATTCCCTCTCACCTAAGAGATGAAGATGGAAAATGGTTTGCTATTACAAAAAGAGCTAGACTTTTCGTTTATAATCCAAAAACTATAAATCCAGCACACCTAGATGACTACTTTTCACTTACAAAACCTGAATTTAAAGGAAAAGTGATAACTAGAAGTTCAACAAATGCTTACAACAAGTCACTTCTTGCTTCTATAATTGCACATAACGGTGAAGAAAAATCTTTAGAGTTCGTAAAAGGTTTAGTAAATAATTTTGCAAGAGATCCAAAAGGTGCTGATAAAGACCAAATAAGAGCAGTAGCTTCTGGTGAAGCTGATATTGCTATTGTAAACTCATATTATTTAGGAGTTATGGCAAATAGTGGTGATAAGGTTGATGAGGAAATAGCAAAAGAGGTAAAAGTATTTTTTCCTGCACAAAAAACTACAGGTGCCCATATAAATATCTCAGGTGCTGGTATTACAAAATTTGCTCCAAATAAAGAAAATGCAATAAAACTAATAGAGTTTTTAACAAGCGAAGAAGCTCAAGGTGAGTTAGCACAAGGAAACTATGAATATCCTGTTAATCCAAAAGTTAAACCAGCTGGAATAGTTGCTTCTTGGGGAGAGTTCAAAGAGGATACAATACCTTTAAATGAAGTTGGAAAACAGACACGAAAAGCTGTTGAAATAGCAACAAAAGGGAATTGGAAATAAAAAATCTAAAGCTTTTAGTAGCCCCTATTTTAGGGCTACTTATATCACTACCAATTTTAATACTAATAATATATTTTCTATTTAATGGCTCTTTTAATAAAGAGTTTTTAGAGAGTAGTTTTTTATTAGAATATTCATTAAATACAATCTATTTAATAATAGGTACTGCAATATTTGTAATAATATTTGGAGTAATAACTTCCTACTTAAGTGCTAGATTTGAGTACTTTGGTAGTAAGTTCTTCTCTGTTTGTTTTATACTTCCTTTGGCTTATCCTGCATATATTTTTGGTTATACTTATGTTGGATTTTTTGAATTTCGTGGACTTTTGTCACAAATTTTAAATGACACATCTATAAAACTTGATATTTTAAATATGAGTGGAGCTATTTTTATCTTTACTATTGCAATGTTTCCATATGTTTTTATACTAGCTCTTGTATCTTTTTCTATGGTATCAAAATCAGTTGTAGAACTTATATCTTTATATAAATTAAATCCGATCAAAGCTTTTTTCACTGTTTATCTTCCTTTATCATATCCAGCAATTTTTGCAGGAACAATACTAGCTATTATGGAGACTTTAAGCGATTATGGAACTGTTTTATACTTTGGAATAGAGACTTTTAGTGTTGGAATTTTTAAATCTTGGTTTGGTTATGGTGATTTAGGTGGTGCTATAAATATTGCAATTATTTTACTTGTTTTTGTATTTTTAATTCTTTTAGTTGAATATAATATTAGAAAAAAACTCAAGTTTTCTAGCTCAACAAACAGTAGCGAAAAGCCTTCTAAAATAAAATTAGAAGGAAAATATAACTTTTTTGCATTTTTAATATCTTTTATAATTGCTCTTTTTACACTTTTTATACCTACTGGGGTTTTGATTTATTGGACTCTTTTGGATATAAACACTCTTGATTTTACAGCATTTGAGTATCTATTTAATAGTTTAAAATTAAATATAATTTCTAGTAGTTTTATAATATCTTTGGCTTTTTTTATTGTATATTTTTTGAGATTTTTCTCTACAAAAGTATCAAACTTTACTCACAAAGTTTCAATGCTAGGATACTCTATTCCTGGTGCTGTTGTAGCTGTTGGACTACTTTTGATAGCAAATTATTTAGACCGAGGATTGGGTTTTATGTTTTTTAGTGGTTCCTTTATAATCTTAATTTTTGCATATACTACAAGATATTTTGCAGCAAGTATAGGAAGTGTTGAAAACGGTTTTAGTAAGATAAATAGCTCTCTAGATGATACAAGCCGAATATTTTGCAAAAATGAAAAAGAGTCTATCTTTAAAATATATCTTCCTATTTTAAAACCATATTTGCTTAGTGGTTTTTTAATTTTATATATCGATATTGCAAAAGAGCTTCCAGCAACTTTGATTTTAAGACCATTTAATTTTGATACACTAGCGGTAAGAATTTATGAATTAGCAAGTAATGAAATGCTTTATAAAACTGGTTTTCCATCACTTCTTTTGGTTATTACAACTGCTAGTGCTGTATTACTTTTAAATTTTAAACCAAAAAGAAAGAAAAAATGAAAAAAATAGTTGAAATAAAAAATTTAAGAAAAATATTTTGTAAAGGCAATATTTGTGTTGCAAATAGTTTAAATCTTGATTTAATAAAAGGCGAAATTTTTACAATTTTAGGAACTAGCGGGAGTGGTAAAACTACATTTATAAGGATGCTTGCAGGACTTGAAAAACCTGATAGCGGAGAGATAAAAATAGATGATAATATAGTTTTTTCAAAAGATGTTGATATTGAGCCAAATAAAAGAGGTGTAGCTATTGTATTTCAAAACTATGCTCTACTTCCTCATCTAAATGTTGCTTCAAATATAACTTTTGGAAGCAATGCTAGCAAAGAAGAGTTAAAAGATATTTTAGAAAAAACAAAACTAAAAGGGCATGAGAATAAATACCCGCATGAACTAAGTGGTGGACAACAACAAAGAGTTGCTCTTGCAAGAGCTGTTATAAACAAACCAAAAATACTGCTACTTGATGAACCTTTAAGTAACATAGATACGGAACTAAGAAATATTTTGAGGCTTGAACTAAAAGAGATGATAAAAGAGTTTAATATAACTGCACTATTTATCACTCATGATAAAGAAGATGCTTTTTTCTTATCTGATAGAATTGCTATTATGAATGGTGGAGATATTTTGCAAGTTGGTACTTGTAAAGAGCTTTATAATAATCCAGAAGATTTATACTGTGCAAATTTTTTAGGAAAAATATCACAAATATCTGACAATGAATACATAAGACCAGAAAATATAAAAATCTGCGCAGATGGAAAGATTGATGCTATTATAAAAGATATTGTCTTTTATGGAAGTTTTTATGAAGTTACGGTTGTTGTAAACAACAAAGATTTACTTGTTTATAGCTCTGATGATAGTTTGAGAATCGGGGAAAATGTAAAATTAAACTTTGAAGATAAGGTTTTGAGGTTTTAAAATAGTTTTTTTAGGTAGTTTTTTAAAATATCTTCTATCTCTTCATCGCTGATATTATCTTTTTGAGTTTTTGAGTAAATTGAGATTAATACAATATTATCTTCCACTTGATAATATATAATAACTCTAAAACCACCACTTTTACCAGTTGGTATTGATGAGTTTTTTACTCTTTTTTTATATAAATTTGAACCTAAATCAACTCCAAAATCTTTATTTATTGTTATATCTTGAATTAAATCTTGCAAGTCTTGTTTTAATAGTTTAAATTTTTTGGATAATTGTTTTGCTTCTTTTAAAAAATTATTTGTATATTGTATATTCAAAGCTCATCCCATAATTTATCTATAGATTTAGTTTTTCCACTTTTCATATCATCTAAACCACTTTGAATAGATTTTAAAATCTTTTTTGATTCAACTTCTTTTAGAGCTTCTTTCATACTTTCATACTCATCTTTAGAGATAATTACTGCTTCTACTTTATTGTTTTTTAAAATAGCAAGTTTTTCTACAGTGTTATCTTGTATTTGTGCTAGATAAGTACCAAACTTTTTTGCAAACTCTGATGAGGATATAAGTTCATTTGTAGAATATGTTACCACAATATACTCCTTTATATTATCCGTAATACTTTACGGTTATTATACCATCATTTTAAATTATTTTATATAATTAGCTACTTTTGAAAAGAAGCTGAAACTATACTCAAAAACTCATCTTTTGTTTTTTTATCACTTTTAAAAAGCCCTCTTAAAGAAGAAGTTATAGTTGTAGAACATATTTTTTGCACTCCTCGCATCTCCATACACATATGTCTTGCATCTACAATAACTGCAACTCCTTTAGGCTTTAAATGCTCATTTAATGCATCACAAATTTGCTCAGTAAGTTGCTCTTGAATTTGTAATCTTCTTGCAAAAACATCTACTACTCTAGGAATCTTTGAAAGTCCAACAACTTTTCCATTTGGAATATATGCAACATGTGCTTTTCCAATAATTGGCAACATATGATGCTCACAAAATGAGTAAAACTCAATATCTTTTACAACAACCATTTCATCATTTGTAGATGTAAAAAGTGCTTTTTGAATAATCTCTTTTGGGTCAAGTTTATATCCACTAAACATAAACTCATAAGCTTTTCTTACTCTTTTTGGAGTATCTAAAAGTCCTTCTCTTGTAACATCTTCATCAATATAATTTAAAATATTTTTTATTGAATTTTCAAACTCTAACTCTTTATTCATAATATATTATTCCTTTTAAAAATTTCATATCCAACCTTTTTTCTTAAAAATTATCAAAGGCGTAACAGCTGCCAATATCATAACTCCTATAGAAAAAAGGTAACCATATTCCCAATTTAGCTCGGGCATAATATCAAAGTTCATTCCATATATACTTGCAATTAGCGTAGGTGGAAGGAAAATAACATTTACAATAGTAAAGATTTTTATAACCTTATTTTGCTCAACACTCAAAAGTCCCACAAAAATATTTTGCAAGTAATCAAGTCTCTCAAAATTAAAATTAGTGTGATCAATCAAAGACCTAATATCCTTTAACATAATAGGAAGTTCACTTTTATCATCTGAAATCTTTTGTGATTTTAACAAAGAGTTTAAAATTCTTTGTTTATCTGTAAGATTTTCCCTAATTTTCATATTTAAGTTTTCAAATGCTGACATCTGTTCTAATAAATCTTCATTTTCTACATCATCATTAAATGCCTGTTTTCTAATAGCTGCAATATCTCTTCCTAAATTTTCTATAATATCAGCATCAGCATCAATTCTAATATCTATAATTTGTGAAAATATAGAGTATCCTGTTTTATACTCTCTTGGGCTTGCTAGAAGTTTTTTAATTGAAGCATCAAAACTTGCTAGTTTTTTATATCGAACAGATATTAAAAGTTCATCTTGTAAAATAAAAGAAACCGTCTCATTTACAGGCTCTTTTTTATCATTTATAAGAAAATAACTATTTATCTCTATTCTATTTCCTTCTTCCCAATACCTAGAACTAAGTTCAATCTCTTCACTCTCTTGTTTTGTAGGAAACTCAATATTAAAAATACCTTCAATAGCTTTTACCTCTTCCATAGTAGGGAAAAGCATATCAATCCAAATAACACTTTTTCTATCTTCTATATCATTTAGATATTCAACACCTTCAACTACAGTTAATCTGTGTTGTTTTTTTACGTAACAATTAATCAAGGTTCCTCCTTTATCTAATCATACTTCCCATATCCCAAATCGGCGTAAATATTGCAAGAACTATAAAAAGAGTTAAGCTTGCCATTAATAGAAGAAATATGGGCTGTATCAATAAAATTATAAAATTTATACTATCATCAAATCTATTTTTATATATCTTTTTAACTTCATAAATTGTAAGTTCCAAAGAGTTTGAAACTTCACCTGTATTTAAAAGGTTCAAAACTATATCATCAAAAATATCTACGTTTTTAAATGAGTAACTAATTGTTTTACCATTTTGTAATAAATTATCAATAATTTGTATTTTATCCAACAAATATTTGTTTTTTACTAAAAGTCTTGAAGTTTCAAATGCTTTATGAAACTCATACTTTGATTTTTGCATTATATCAATCATTAAAAATAGTTTATAAAATTCAAAATTTTGGTATATTTTACTACTTATTGGTAGAGTTTTAAACAAAAACTTATCTAAAAAAGAGCTAAAACTCTTGCTAATTTTATAGAAAATCCAAATAAAAAAAAGAACTAAAAAAGGGATAATGATTATAAAAAGTGTATGATTTACAAAAAAATTTTCCATAGCTAATAAAATTTTTGTAGCAATAGGAAGGTTATTTTGTGATTGTGCAAATATTGTTTTAAAATTTGGAACAACAAATAAAAATATTATGAAAATTGATATCAAAAAACTAATTAGTAAAAATATTGGGTAAGAAATAGCTTTATAAAAACTCTTTTTTATATCTTTTGTTTCATTCAAAAGGGTAGAAATTGCCTCAATATTCAAATCCAAATTTGCACTATTTTGAGAAATCTGTAAAAATGATTTAACAGTATCATCTATTTTAAATCTCTTTAACTCATCTTTTATTGGTTTAGAGTTTGAAAATGAATAGTTTATAGTTTTTAAAAACTCTACAATCTTTTTCTCTTTTCTATTTTTTATCAAAATCTCCAAAGCATCACTTATATTTATATTTGATTTTAACATCAAATTTAACTCATAAAATAGTTGTGCTAATTTTTTATTGTCAATTCTAATCTCTTTTTTGAATATATTAAATATCTTATTTATCTCTTTTATTTCTAAAATATTTTTGGATTTTTTAATAAATAAAAGTTTATCATCATCGACAATATCTACCTTTATTTTCCCATTTTCCTGATATTTAACTCTATATTTTTTCATCAATAATTTACCACTTTATAAACCTCTTCTAAAGTGGTTAAACTATTTTTAACTTTTTGTTTTCCATCATCTAAAATTGTTTTAAAATTTATATTTTTTAAATACTCTTTTAACTCATTAAAACTAGCTTTATTAAATATCAAAGAGGATATCTGCTCATCAATTTTTAAAATTTCAGCAATAGAAGTTCTATCATAAAATTTTGTAAAGTTACACTCTTTACAACCATTTTCACAACTCTTACAGTGAGCCAAAACCAATCTTTGTGCCATAACTGCTTTAAGAGTTGTTGAGATTAAAAATGGGTCAGCTTTTAAATCTATCAATCTTGTAATAGTTTCAACAGAACTTGAAGAGTGAATACTTGCAAGTACTAAATGTCCTGTTAATGATGCTTGAAGAGCAATATCAAGTGAAAATTTATCTCTTATTTCACCAATAAAAATAATATCTGGATCTTGTCTTAAAATATTTTTTAATACCAGCTCAAAACTAAGTCCTACTTTATTATTTATTGGAACTTGATTTATACTATCAATTTTGTATTCAATAGGATCTTCAACTGTTATTATTTTTTTATCATCACAATTTAGCTCTTTTAAAATTGAGTAAAGAGTTGTAGTTTTACCACTTCCTGTTGGTCCACTAATTAAAATTAAACCTTGAGTGAATTTTAGTACATCTTTTAGATCTTCATAAATATTTTGACTAAGACCTAAATCATCTAATCTTTTATCTATATTTTTATTATCTAATATCCTTAAAACAATTGATTCTGCTTGAATTGTTGGCATTGTTGAAAGTCTAAAATCATACTTTTTATCATTTATATTTCTTGAGAATCTTCCATCTAGTGCCAAACGAATTTGTGTCATATCTAGATTTGAAATTAATTTTACAAAGGATGAAAAAACTCTAAACAACTCCTCATCAAAACTAAAAAAGATTCTTAATCTTCCATCAACTCTAAATTTAAACAAACATAAATCTTGATACTTTTCAATGTGAATATCACTTGCTCGTTGCTCAATTGAGTAAAGAATTAACTCATCTAAAAAATATGATGTAAATTTCTCATCATCATTTGAAGAGATAGATTTTAATGCAGATTTATGCAAGTTTACTCTTTTTTCAATATGAGCTAAAATAAAAAGAATATCTTGCTCTTTTTCTTCTATAAAATTTATAATTTTTATAAAATTATCTTTTATTTTATCTATATTTGAACTAGGACAAATAGCTATTTTTAAACTAATACTATCTTCATATATTGGAACAATTTTATTCTCTATAAAATACTCTTTGTCATATTTTTCAAATAGAGTGTAATCAATTTTTGTTTTTAAAATACTCAATACTATTTACCTCCAATTTTATAATATCTTTGTTATTTTTCAATATCACGTAATCACTAGCAATAGTTTCTATCTTATAACCCAAAACTTCATCATTTAATTCAAACCAAGTACCATTTATGAAGGTATTATTCCCTACAATTGCATTTATTTTAAAATCTGGTCTTACAATAATTTCTTCTTTATATTCATCTTCTTTTGTTCCATTTATCTCTTCTTGCTCTATATTTATTATATCTTTAACTTTTTTATTTTTTAAATAATATTTTGATACATCAACTCTTACATCTATTAAATAAATATCATTTTCAATTTTTTTCAAACTCAAAAAATCAATTTTTGTAAAACTATTTATCTCTTCAACTTTTTGCAAAAAATTTAATAAATAATCTCTTTTTCCTTTTAGTTGAATTATAATTTGCTCTTTTGAACTTTGAGTTTTTTGAATAATTAAATTTTCACTTTTTGCAATATCTTCAATTTTATTTGATAGTTCCAAAATAGAATCTGTGAATTTTTTATTCTCTATATTTAGCAATTCACTATTTTGAACATTTTGATTCTCTTCAATTTTTTCATTATAAAATAGTACATAGCACAAAAATAAGAGAAGAATAGGTAATAAATAAAGCTCTATTTTTGTTTTTAAAGAGCTATTTTCAAAACTGTTTTTAAAGTTTGCCAACATCAATTGTAGCCTCAAAAATTTTACTCTCTTCACTAAAGTGAGTAGAAGATGATATTATATTTTCACAACTTTCTAAAAATTTATCAATATTTTCTTTATTTGAAGAGCTTACAACAATTTTTGCAGTATCGTGTCTATAATCAAAAGAGTTCAAAACTAATCTATTTTTATCAATATTTTTTGATATAACATAGAATTTTTCTTCAAAACTATTAAAAGTAATTTTGGATTTTATTGATTCAAAATCTATAATTTCCTCTTTTTTTTCAACAATATTAAAATAAGTATTGTAAAAATAGTATCCAATACATAAAATAGACAAAAGATAAAAGATATAGATGTAAAATGAGAAATTAGATTTTAAATCAATATATTTAAGTCCATCTTTGTTGATATTTTTTTTATGATTAATTTTTTGATTTTTTTGAATAAAATCTTTTTTTAACTTTTCAAATTCATCTTTTGAAACTAATTTTATGTTAGATATATTAATATTAAATTTCTTATTTAAAAATTTTATAAAATCATCTTGATTTAAATCTTGATTTATTTTTTGATAATAAAAAAATTTCTTATCTTTGAATATTAGAAAAAAATTACTATAAATTAAAAGTTCAAAACCTTCAAAATCTCTATTCTCATAATAAGAGTAAAATGCTTCAAAATCAAAAAAAATAAATTGTGAATTTACTACAAATACTTGATACTCCTTTGGATATTCAAGATAATTTACATATAATTTATCACAATTTTCTAAAGATATATTTTTTAATTTTAAGTTTGATAAAACAAAACTCTTTAAATATCTATCATCTATTTTTTCAGTAACTTCAATATCAACAACAATAATATCATTACTATTAGCAAAGAAAACCATATTTTCCCCTAAAAAATAGATTTCAAAACATTCTAAAACTAAATATCTATATCATACCCCATAGATTTTAAAGCATCTTTATTCTTAGTCCAATTCTTCTTTACACTAACAAATAGCTCAAGAAAACACTTTTTACCACTAAGTTTTTCTATCTTAATTCTTGCAGCTTTTCCAATTCTTTTAATCGCTGTAGCCTGCTGACCAATAATCATTCCTTTTTGACTATCTTTTTGAACAATTATAGTGGCTCTTATTACATCAACATTTGGTTTCTCTTCTATCTTATTTATCATTACATCAGCTTCATAAGGTATCTCATCACTAATATTTTCAAAGATAGACTCTCTAATAAATTCTTTATATAGGTCTCTTAAATGTTCAGTTGTCATAATTTCAGGATCAAACAAATATGGATGCTCTGGTAAATACTTTACTACAACATCTAAAATATCAGATTTTTTTGTAGCTTTTTTTATAGAGATTGGTATCATTGCCTCATATTTATCACTATACTTCTCGTACTCTTTTAATTTAAGCATCAACTCATCATTATTAACAAAATCAATTTTTGTAAGAAGTAAAATATGTTTTGTATTTTTTTTATTTTTTTCTAAAAAATCTTCATAATATTTTAAACTATCTGTAACTGGAGCTAAAAAAAGTATTAAATCACAATCTCCCATGGCTTTTAAAGCTTCATCTAACATAAATTGATTTAGTAATTTCTCTGTTTCATGAATTCCTGGTGTATCCACAAATACAATTTGATCTTCTTCATGCATTACTATAATATTTGATCTTCTTCTTGTTGCATTAGCTTTGTGTGAAACCATAGCTATTTTTTCACCAACAAGCCAATTTAATAGTGAACTTTTACCTGCATTCGGACGACCAACAACTGAAACATATCCACATTTTGTCATTATTTTATTTGCCTTTTTCTATAAGTTTATAATAGTAGCATAAATTTTATCTTTTTCTAGTTTATTTCATAATTAATAAGTTTTTTGTAATTTAAAAAAGTAAGAAAACAAGAAGTAAAATAAAAAAGCTTACCTTGACCTACTTTAAGAGTGTAGTAAGACAAGATAAGCTCTTTGGATATAATAAAAACTCAATGAGCTGGCAGCGACCTACGTTTCCACCGG
>NZ_CFAFZJ010000018.1:0-21320 GCF_983172305.1 Arcobacter thermotolerans | reverse complement strand
GAAATACCCAGTCCCATTCCGAACCTGGTAGTCAAGCACTTCATCGCCGATAATACTGCTGGGTCCCCCGGTGGAAACGTAGGTCGCTGCCAGCTCATTGAGTTTTTATTAAATCCAAAGAGCTTATCTTGTCTTACTATAGTTTTAGTAGGTCAAGGTAAGCTTTTTTATTTTACTTCTTGTTTTATCTTTTTATATATTTTAAAATTTAAAAACCGTATGAATTAACATACGATTTAAAATATAACAACTTATTTTCTATTTAAAATTTCACAAACTTCTTTTGCATGATAAGATATTATAATGTTTGCACCAGCTCTTTTAAAAGCTATCATAGTCTCCATCATAACTCTTTCATAATCAATAAGTCCTGCAATTCCAGCATGTTTTAACATAGCGTATTCACCACTTACATTATAAACACATAATGGAAGTTTTGTCTCATTTCTTATATCTCTTACAATATCTAAAAATGAAAGTGCAGGTTTTACCATTAAAATATCAGCACCTTCTTTTTCATCTTCTAAAGATTCACTAATTGCTTCAAGTCTATTTGCCACATTCATCTGATATGTTCTTCTATCACCAAAGCTTGGAGTTGATTCAGCTACATCTCTAAATGGTCCATAATAACCACTTGCAAATTTTGTTGAATAAGCCATAATTGGTAAATCTTTAAAACCATTTTCATCTAAAGCATTTCTAAGTGTTGTAATAATTCCATCCATCATTCCAGATGGTGCAATCATATCTGCACCTGCTCTTGCGTGAACTAGTGCTTGAAGGGCTGATATTTCAAGAGTTTTATCATTATGTACACTTTGTGTTTTTGGATCTAATATTCCACAATGCCCATGGTCTGTATATTCACAAAAACATAAATCTGTTACAACAAACATATTTGGAAATTTCTCTTTAACTGCTTTGATTGTTCTTGAGATTATACTTTCCTCACATAAACATTCACTTCCAACTGAATCTTTAATATCTGGAATTGCAAATAGTATAATAGAGTTTAATCCTATTTTTTGTAAATATTCACACTCTTTTAAAATCTCATCAATACTCATTTGAAATACACCTGGCATTGAAGAAATTTCAGTTTTAATACCTTTTCCTTCTCTTACAAACAGTGGATATATAAAATCATCTTTACTAATTGTTGTCTCTTGAACTAAATTTCTTAAAGTATCATTTAATCTTAATCTTCTAAATCGTTTAAACATAATATTTACCTCTTTTTGATATAATCTTCGGATTTTAACAGTTTAAGGTTTAAATACAAATGAATATAATTGAATCAAATATAGCAAACCTTCCTACAAAATATGGAAATTTTAGAATAAAAGCATATAAAGATGGTAATCAAGAACATTTAGCAATAATGAGTTTAGATTTTGAAACTTTAGAAGCTCCATTTGTGAGAATTCACTCAGAGTGTTTAACTGGTGATACTTTGGGAAGTTTAAAGTGTGATTGCCAAAACCAACTAGATCTCTCTTTAAAATTTATTGCAAAAAATGGTGGATTAGTAATTTATCACAGACAAGAAGGAAGAAATATAGGTCTTGTAAATAAGGTAAATGCTTATGCACTGCAAGATAAAGGAAGAAATACAATTGAGGCAAATATAGAATTAGGTTTCAAAGAGGATGAGAGAGATTATAGAGTTGTTGGATATATTTTTGAAAATTTAGGAATAAAAAAATTAAAACTAATTACAAATAACCCAGCAAAGCTAAAATATGTTGAGTCTTTAGGAGTTGAAATTGTTGAGAGAATTCCAGCAATTATAAAAGCAAATAAGTATAATGAACTATATTTATCTACAAAAAAAGAGAAGATGGGACATCTAATTTGAGTTTAAAATCTTTACTTGAAAAAAATAGTTTAAACTTTGAAGACATTTTTTACAAAGATTGTGAAGTTTTTGTTAAACTTTTGCAAAAGTGGGGAAAGGTTCATAATTTAAGCGGAAGATTGAGTGATGATGATATCTATGAAAATATTTTAGATTCACTTTATCCTCTTAACTTTATAGATGAATTTAATAGTTTTGCAGACATTGGAACAGGAGCTGGTTATCCTGGACTTATTTTAGCAATTGCAAAAAAAGATGTAAAATCGTATTTAATAGAACCAAGAGTAAAAAGAGTTGCTTTTTTAAACTTTGTGAAAGCTAGTTTGGGTTTGAATAATCTTACAATTTTACAAAAAAGAGCAGAAAATGTAGAAGGTTTGGAAGTTGATTTAATAACAAGTAGAGCAGTTACAAATACAAATTTACTTTTAAATATCACTTCTAAGATAAAAAAAGAGTATACATCTTATCTTTTTTATAAAGGAAGTATGCTAGAAGATGAGATTGAAACTTCTAAAATATCTAACTATAAAGTTGTTTCAAGATGTGAACGAAATTATTTATATATTAAAGGAAAAAAATGTTGATAAAAGTAATAGCTGTTGTTTTGGCTGGTTTTGTTGTATATTTGCTATTTTTTAAAAACAAAAGAGTTGATGGTGTTAAAAAAAATGATAAGTTAATCTCTGATGAGATGGTAGAGTGTCCTACTTGTAGTACGTTTGTATCTTCTAAAGAGGCTATTGTAAGTAGTGGAAAGTTTTTTTGTTCAAAAGATTGTTTAAATAACAAAAAGGCTTAAAATGAAGATAATTGGAGATAATTTAATCCCATTTGAAGCTTTTTCTAAAGTTACAAGTATTGAAGATATTAAAAATACAAAACCAAATTCAATGATTTTTTTTGATTTTAATGAAGAACTTTTAAAATACTCTTTTTTTCAACATTTAAATTTTTTGGTATATGTTAAATCTATAAAAGAGGCTATTTATGCTTCAAATTTTAATGCAAAATATATAATTTGTGAAAATGAATTAGCTAAAAAATTACAAAAAATAGCTGATAATTATATGTGGGATTCAAAAATTTTGACTATTATAAAATCTAATGATGATTTAGAAAAAGTTGCTTTAGAAGAGATTGATGGAGCTATTTATAGTGATTTATTGGAGATAAAAGTATGAAAGATATTTTAGATTTTGTAGTTTTGGCTCTATTTGTTTTTATGGTTGCTATGTTTATTATAAATTTTAATCGGCAACAAATTAAAAAACATACAGATAAACTTGAAAAATTAGAAGAAATAGAAAAAAATAAAAACCAAGATAAGGAAAAAGAAAATGCTTAAACCACTTTTAATAGAAATTGGAGTTGAAGAGTTACCAGCTATTCCATTTTTAAAGGAGTTATCAAATATAGAGAAAAAATGGAGTGATATTTTAGAAAAAAATAGTTTACTTTGTAATTTTGATTTATTCTATACTCCAAGAAGATTGGTTTTATGGCATAGAGAGTTTCAAGTAAAACAAGAAGATAGTGAAGTTGAAAACATTGGTGCTCCAAGAAGTATAGCTTTTAAAGATGGTGTTGCAACACCTGCAGCTGCTAGTTTTGCATCAAAATGTGGAATTAGTGTAGATGAAATTTTATTTAAAGATTTTGGAAAAGGTGAAGTTTTATATCATAAACAAAAAATATCTGGAGCTTTTTCAAAAGAGCTTTTAAATAATATGGTAAATGAGTTTGTATCAAGTTTAAATTTTGGAAAATCTATGAGATGGGGAAGTAGAAGTGATAGTTTTATAAGACCTATTAGATTTTTTTCGATAATGATGGATAATGAAATTGTAGAAGGTGAGTTATTTGGAGTAAAATCTTCTAATTTATCTTATGGTCATAGAATGGATAGTTATGAACCATTTATTTTTAATGATGTAGGTGATTATTTTTGTAAGTTAGATAAATATGGGGTAGTTTTATATCAAGATGAAAGAAGAGAAAAAATTTTAAAACAAATAAAAGATATTGAAATAAAGCATAATGTTAAAATAGAATTGGACTTAGAGTTATTAGATGAAGTTGTCGCAATTACTGAGTATCCAACAGCACTTTTAGGAAAATTTGATGAGGAGTTTTTGGAACTTCCAGCAGAAGTAATTGTTACATCAATGAAAGCAAATCAGAGATATTTTGCAGTTTATAAAAATGAGAAACTTACAAACAATTTTGTAGTTATTTCAAATGCATTAACAAATGATTTTGGATATATAATCTCAGGAAATGAGAAGGTTTTAAGGCCAAGATTAGCAGATGCAATGTTTTTTTATAAAAATGATATTAAAAATGGTTTATCAAATGAAGGACTTAAAAAACTTGTATTTGTTGAAGGTTTAGGAACAGTTTATGATAAATGTGAAAGAGAGGCAAAAATTGCTTCATATTTGGCAGAGATTTTAAAAATAGATAAAAAAGATATTGAACTATTGCAAAAAGCTGTAATGCTTTCAAAAGCTGATTTAATGAGCGAAATGGTTTATGAGTTTACAGAACTTCAAGGGCTTATGGGTTACTACTATTCTAAAATTGCAAAAAATGATGAAAAGATTAGTTTGGCACTAAAAGAGCAGTATCTTCCAAGTGGTGAGAATAGTGAACTTCCTAGTTCAATTTTCTCTTCAATAGTTGCTATGTCAAATAAAATAGATAATCTTATGGCACTTTTCAGTGCTGGAAAAATCCCAACAGGTTCAAAAGATCCATTTGCATTAAGAAGAGCAGCTTTAGGAGTTGTAAAAATTGCAATAGAACATAAATTGGATATAGATTTTAAAGCTATCTTTGAAGATTTAAAAGAAAATTATAAAAATCTTGATTTAAAAGTTTTAAATGAATTTTTTATAGAAAGACTTTATAAAATTTTTGATAGTGTAAATCCAACTGTTTTAAAAGCTGTAATAAGTAGTGGAGAGAGAAATATTTATAAAATTTATCAAAAAGTAGAAGCTTTAAATCCATTTGTTGAAAGTGATAATTTTAAAGATTATAGTGCTACATTTAAGAGAGTTGCAAATATTGTAAAAGATATTGAGATTAATAGTTCTTTAAATATTGAAGAAACACTATTTGAACAAGATGAAGAGAGAGATTTATATAATAGTTTCAAAAAAATAAAAACTTCAAACTTTGTAACTTTTGATGAGGAACTTGAAGCTCTATTTTCTTTAAAACCACAACTTGATAGCTTTTTTGAAAAAGTTTTTGTAAATCATGAAGATGAAAAAATTAAAACAAATAGAAAAAATCTTATTGCACAAGTTTATTTAGGATTTAGGAATATTGCAGATATTAAAGAGATAACAATTTAGTTTTTTTATATTTTTTAGATAGTTTTATTTTATGTAGAGATTAACTCTCTACATAATTATATTATTAAAAGCTGACTTAAATTCGATTTTATAGCTATTATAAGAAGATTTAAGGTTTGTTTATTTTTTATAATTACACCTATATCACACTACAATGCAAAAACATTACTATTGCTTGAGAAGTATTAAGTCCTAATTTTTTAAAAATAGCTTCAGCTTCTTGTTTTAAATCACTATCAACTCTAGCTCTTACAGTTGCATCCATCATTTTCAATCCTTTTTTATTTATTTTAGCCTGTTTGTGCTACAAATTAATATAATAACTCTTTTAATTATAACCAATCATCTTTATAGGACTTATACGCACTATCTAATGTTTTAAAAATATCTTCATATTTTTTACAAGTATTTAAAATATTACTTTCTAATTTTTCTAAAAATTTTATTTCATTATCACTATATGAACATAACATATCATTTTTAATTATTCCAATATTTTTACGAATATTATTTACAATTAATTTAAATTCATTTCTTATTAATCGTGGTTGAATATCTATATGGACACAAAAACCAACCATATCATAAGTACCTATTTTTTTTGAGTCAAATTCATCACCAAAAGCCATAGCAAAATTATTATGGAATTGAGGGTACATATCAATATTTACTAAATCATAAAGTGGGGTTAATTCTAGACCATTTTTATTTACAAAAAAAGATATATTTTTTGCGTGAGCATCAAAATTATTTATACATAGATTAAATAGTGTCCATTTCAAAAGATTTAATTTTGTTAAAATTTTATTTGTTGTTAATTTTGAAGATTCAAATAAATTTTTAAAATTTGCATTACCTCTATAATCAGTATAAACCTTTTCATATTTCATATTAACATCTAAATCCAATAATTGGCATCCATCAATAATATGTTTTTTAGAAATTTCAAAAGAGTTATCATCAATTTCAAAAAATTCTCTATCAAATCTCTTTACAAATAAAACATTTTGAGTACCAAACTTTCTTATTTCAACTTCTGCAACATTTAAACCACATAATTTAGCTAATTTCATACAAAAGTATTCATTTAAAACTAAATGTATATCATCTTTTTTTTCAAATTTTAATATATGAGTTGAAGCAATTTTTCCTTCTCCTATACCATATTTATTATCTTTCAATACTACTAATGGCAATTTATCCTGAACACCTGATAAACTAAGTCTAATTTTTCCATCCCACAAAGTAATATTTATATTCTCTTTATTTATAATTCTTTCAGTCAATTCTTCATTACTTATTTCTCTAAAATTAGTAACTACAATATTATCTGGGCTAAATGTTAAAGCACCCGCAGTTTCATTTCCAATTGCTTCAAGCAAACCAAATTTATTAGCTTTTGAAATTTGTAATATTATACTAATGGCATCTAAACCATTGCCTTCTGGTAAAAGATTATTTACAAATTTTTTAATACTATTTGAATCTATTGATTTATCAAATTTAAGGTGTGGAGATAATTCAAATCCTATATTTTTCCAGTTTTCATCATATATTAATTCAACATTGTTTGAATTTAAATCAATTTCTATGATTCCTACTCTTTCATTATTACAAAAAATATTAATATTATGTTTCATTTATTTTTTCCATCCAATTGAATATCAATACCTAGACCATTTACAACTTTTAAAAAACTATCAAGTGTAACTCCACCTTTATTATTTTCAAGCTTTGTAAGAACATCAACAGGAACATTACACAATAATGCTGTTTGATGGGAAGTTAAATTTGATTGTGTTCTTTTTGCTTTAATGAATTTTCCTAAATATTCAATAGTTATTTCTCTATCATAAATAGGATAATCAGTTGGTATAACTTTTTTTGCCATTTTATCCCTTAAAAATACTTGATTTACAGTATTATATATTAAAGTTAATATTTAGTCAATTAAAATACTATAAAAGTAGTATTTTATATATTTTATCAAGTAATTTATTTTAAAATACTTGATTTACAGTATTATATATTAAAATCAATATATGAAAGTTTAAATCCTCTATTTTAGGACTTTAAATTTAGCTCATTCTATGTGTGATTGAATTCATAAAAATTAATATGTAATTTTATGCATTTCAATTAAATCAGTATAATCTCTATTATCAGCTTTTTTTAAAGCTTGAATATATTCACTTCTTTTTGGATTTTCAATCGCTAATAAATCTTCTTGCCATTTTACAGGCATTAACTCTCTATATAAATATATTATTAAAAGTTAAATTGGATTCGGTTTTATAGGTATTATAATAAGATTTAAGGTTTGTTTATTTTTTATAATTACACTTATATCACACTATACTACAAAATCATAAAGATATATTTATAATTATTTAGCATATATAACTTACTTTTTATTTAAGATAATAAAAGCTATCAGAAATTATTTAAATTTTTTTATGGTGCCATTCCATGATTATTTTCTTCTTCAATTTCAATATTTTTTTCTTCTTCGATTTTCTTCTCTAAATTTAATTTTTTTATACGTTTTTTTTCTTCGATGCATTGCTTAGGATTATCTTTTGTTAGACAATCTCTTATTTCTTCATAAGATAATCCATTTTGACTTGCAAGTTGTCTAATCTGTGTATCAGATAAGAAAGGTGTTAACTCAATTGTTGGTTCATTCATAATTCTTCTCCTTTTTAATTTTACTCCAATACCAGCTACATAAAAAAATAAATATACCTATCATTCCAGTAAATTCAAAAAAACTTATATTATGTTTATTGATTGAAAATAATGGCAATAGAAATAATCCTATTAATAAAAAAAACAATATAGAGTTAGATAACAATAAAAATAAAAATTGTTTTGAGCTTAAATCTTTATTATTAAAGCTTTTAAAAATCCAATCTAAATTAAATATAACGAAATTAAATATAAAAAAATAGTTATTTTGATTTCCTATATTTGCACCATTAAAATTTTGTCCAGTTCCATTTTCAGAATTTTGAAAATTGTTATTTTGATTTATAATTTCCAAATTCTTTCCTTTACATATATTTAGGAAGTAATGATGATAAATCAGTTTTTAATTCATCAATTTTATTGTTAGTTTTTGCAAAACTATAAAGAGTATCTAGAAGCTTTAAAATATTTTTATCTATTTCAGCATTATCAAATTGTATATTTTCATTGTAATTGTTTGTATTTTTTCCGCCGAATGCTTGAGCTAAACCATTTTTAGAATTCTGAAAATTATTAATATTCTCATTGCTAATTATATAGTTACCTTTGCCTGTTACTAACCAATTAAGATTAATATTATATTTAGTTGCAATTTGAGATATTAAATCATTTAACCTATCATTCTTTTTTAAATTTGAAACATTTTGCGAACTAATATTAAAGCTTTCTGCTATCTCTTTATTTGTTATTTTAAGCTCCTTAAGAGCGAAATCAAATCTTTCTCCAACGTTTAACATTTTTAACCTTTTAAACAAATATGTTACATTTAAATAAAATATGTCATAAATAACTTGACTTAATGTAAAATATATGTTACAATTTATTGTTTATTAAATAAATACGTTACATATTATAAAGTATGTAATAGCATTATATCATATAAACATTGATATTTAACAACATAATGTTTATAAATTTTAATAGGTCTGAAATAGCCTATTGGAACATTATTAAATTAATAAAAAGGATGAAAAATGAATATTAATGAAGAAATAAAAGAATACATGCAACAAATTAATGATTTAGGATTTGAAAAAATTTTAAACTTAAATAGTAAACAAACTGCTGGGATTTTAGGAGTTTCAGCTTCAACGATTGAAGCATGGAGAAAACAAGGAATTGGTATTGAGTACATTGAAGTAGGTGGAAGAATTCTGTATCCAAAATTGAAAATTGCAGAATTTCAAGCAAATCGAAAAATAAGAACTGCTTAAAAGGAAAGATATGTCTCAAAAGAAAAAATATTATTGGTTAAAACTTAAAGATGATTTTTTTGATAAAGATGAAGTGAAAATTATTGAGGGACAACCAAATGGTAAAGATTACATCATATTTTACATGAAACTTTTACTTAAAAGTGTAAAAACTGAAGGAGAGCTATTTTTTAAAGAGACTATTCCTTATTCTCCACAAATGTTATCAACAATTACTAATACAAATATTGACACTGTAAGAGTAGCTGTAGATTTATTTATTTCTTTGGGTTTGATGGAACGTTGGGATAATGGTACATTGTTTATGTTTGAAACTCAAAATATGATAGGTAGCGAATCTAAGTGGGCAGAATATAAAAGAGTAGAGAGAAAAAAAGATAAAGAAATTGGACAATGTCCAAAGATGTCCAAAAAAAGTCCAATAGAGATAGATATAGAGTTAGAGAGTGAAAAATGGCAAAAATGGAACGACCAGCAAATTCAAAAACAAATAAAGACAGACAGACTCGAAAATTTAAATCTCGCAAGTAGAGATAATCAAGTATTAGAGTAATAAATACCCAAAAACTACGGGGATAGTATAGAGTGGGTAAGTAATATTTCTTACCCGTAGTTGGTTCGATTTTTTAACGGGGCTAAAGCCCCTAAAAATCAAACTTTTAAATAAATAGTAAAGGATTAAAAAATGAAAAAAGAAAATAAATCAAACATACACCTAACAGGGCAAACAAAAGGTGGAGTAGGAAAATCTACAGTATCAAACATAGTTTCTACAATATTATATTTGCAAAATCAGAATCAAAAAATAAACCTTTTTGAGATTGATGACAACAATAACAGTAAGGTAAATTCAAACTACATCAATCATCAGAGCTTAAAACTCAAAGATAGCGAGGTTGTGATTGATGATATACAGTTTGCTAGTTTGTCAGATACTAATGTAATTAATATCGTTGATGCAGGTGGCGGTAATGATACTAGATTTTTGTTACAAAAAGTAAAAGATATAGACTTATCAGGTTTAAACTATTATATACCAGTAAACGATGACCTTGAGCAAGTTGATAATGTAAAAGACACTATTGCCTTAATTCGAGATTTTGATAAATCTGCAAATATTAATCTTGTTCTTAACAGATGTTTTTCCCTTGAAAAAGATGAAATTCAAAAACAATTTATCAATATATTTGGTAGTGATGAGCTTGATATTCCTAATCAGCTTAATAATTTAAAGGTTGATAATATCTTTTTTGTTCCAAATTCAAATATTTTTTCAATTTTAAAATCTCACTATAAGGTAAGTCTGCTTGACAGCTATTTATCTTCAATCGATTTGGTTCAAAATATTGATACTTATCGTCAAGAATGGGTTAAAGAGGGGCAAGATGTATTTAAAGCAAATAATAAAAGATACAGATTTGCAAAAATGGTAGTTGAGTTAATCGAGCAACTTAAACCTATTCAAAAAGCATTGTAAAGGCTTATAATGGGAAAAATAGTGCTAGACGAAAAAGAAGTAAATGAATTGATGGATACATTTGATTTTAACAAATCAGTGTATCTACAAGAGCTTAAAAAAGTAAATGAAGTAATTGAGAAACTTGATGAGATTCAAACAACTCAAAAACAAATAACAGATGATTTGATTGAGTTTAAACCTATACTACTTAAATTGCAAGATAAAGATGAAAAAGAGATGAGCCTTAACTATGCAGCATATCTCTCTTTTATAGGCAAAAAAATTGACGAACTTTCAAAAAGCTCAAGTCTAAAAAAACTTGAGTTTATAGTTGATAACTCAAACAAGATTGTTAAGTTTGCAACGTTAAAACTAGCTTTAATAGTTGCAATAGGTGTAATAGTATTACAGGCTGTAAGCATGTACAAAACCTAAAAAGGAGTAAAAAATGCAGTGGAAACAACAATTAGGTGGCATTATTACCATGATTGTAATTATATTTATATTTGAAAAATTTATTATTTAAAAGGAAAAAAAATGGAAGAAAAAGAATTTATTAAAATATCAAACAGATGTTTAAGTTTGTGTTACGACCTAGCTGGTAAAAGCAAAGATAAAAGTGAAGTAGTTGAGTTATTAGTAAAAGATGTTTTTCAAAAAATTCCAACTCATAATTTTGCGAGCACTTGTAATAGCTTAAGATTAAATATTAGTAATTTGACAGGGTCAGAGCAAGATGCATTTGAGGAGTCACTTGAAATCTTTTTAAGACAACATTTTGGAGTACCAAAATGTTAAAAAAATGTCTAGCTTGTAAAAGCGAAATAAGTGTAAATGCAAAAAAGTGTCCAAAATGCGGACAACCACAAACAAGCGAAAGTCAAAAAGCAATAGTAATATTAATTATTATTGCTTTTATTATTTATGCTGTTTCAAAACAATTTTAAAAAAAGGAAAATAAAATGATATTAATTCAGCGATTTACTAAGTTGCCTGTTTTTAGACAACTTTCAAGTAAGGAATTAAAAAAAGTACATGAGACAAATGCAAATGAATTAATAGTCGGAAAAAGAAAATTTATTAAACAAAATACATTTAAAAATTTCCTAAAATTTAGAACTAAAGTACTTATAGGTGTTTCTTTTGTTTTACTTTTTGTGACGTATTCAATGCTTAATTTAAACTTCACGACTAACTCTTGGATTAGAAATAATGGTATTTTCACACTCTTTTTTTGTTGTCTGTATATTTGGTTGTTTTGGTTTTATCTTAAAAATTTATATCAAAAAAGAACAAAACCAAAATTAATTAATTATCTAATGTTTTCTGGATTTGTATATATTTCGTTTTCTGCTCTTTTTCAGTACGATTTAATTCAAGGTTTTTTATCAGCTGGACGAGAGGGTAGTATTAATCAATTAATTTTATACAATTATTTTTATATCTTTCTTTTCAACGCAGCATTTTACTACACGACTGATATTTTCGACGTAGATTTTGCAAAATTAAAAGATAAGAAAATGAATTATTACACGTCAAATGATAATTTATTGATGGTCGTGGAAAATGAAAACTAAAATAATATTTTTATTATTAGTAGTTGCAAATCAATTATTAGCAATTAACAGTAATGGATTTGTCGCAAATATTAATGGTTTTAATTTTGAAGAAAATAAAAACCATGAGATAAACAGTAACTATTTGCAAGCTATTTCAAATATATCTTGCGGAGATGGTGGTAGCGATGAAGTTACAACAATTCTACAAAGTGTTGATTTAAAAGCTGGAAAATTCACTTGTTTAAAATATCTTCCAGGGCAAAGTGAGCCAGAGAGAATAGAGTTCAAAGTTGATAACACAAGATTAGCAACTGAAAAATCAGCGCTTAAAAATTTTATAGATAATAAGTTAGGAACTGCTGGAGTTGCTTTCTATAATCAATTAGGGAGCTATGTATTTCCAGGAACTGAAGTAGATGGAAGAACTAACTATATTTCTACTGTTAACATATCAGAGTTATATAATAATAATGCTTCTTTACTAGAGTATTCTAAAAATAACAATTCAGTATATATTAATATTGACTCTCACACTAATGCTAAAGAGACATTAAGTAATATATTAACTGGTTTATTTTTACTCAATCCGGATTATTTTGCAAATGATGTTATTTCAGAAGATGGAGTTTTAAAAATAAATGACTTAGTAGTTGATAATGGAGCACAACAAGCTATTAATCAGCAAGCAGGAGTAATTGACAGAGCAATAAGATTATTTGTGAAAGAAAAAAATGAAGATAAAGAACTTCAAACATTCTCTTTAACTGATTTTATGGATAAAAAGCTTTGGGGTTTTTATGTTTATTTCTTGATAAACATCGAGCAAGCGTTTAGTTATATTCTTGGTACTATGTTATTATTTGGAGCAGGATATATTGTAATTAAAGCTGGATTCAGAAAATTAAAGAAAAAAGTATTAAAAATTGAGGAACAAAATAGTAATCAAAGTTTTGGAGCTATAGCAATAAATGGTTTTGTAGCTATTACTATATTTCTGATTCCAGTTTCAACAGCACCTATTAGTGTACCTGACAAATTTTTATATGAAAAATCTATAAATCAAGATATTCCTACTAAGAGTGAAGATGAATTTTATCAAAATTCAACACTTGCAAAAGTAACATTAAGATTTTTTGCTAATCAAGGTTCTACTTGGGCAAATACTGTATCTGATTACTCTTTATACTCTTATTTAAGATTTCTTGAAGCAAAACAAGGATTTATCACTGAGAGACAAATTTCTCAAAATACAGAAGCGATTAAAAAACTTTTTGAAGATATATTTTATTTAAAAAAGGATTTTGATTTTTTAAATAATATTTGCAAACCTGCTTTTTCAGATTACTTAGTTGTAAATCAAAGATTTAACACTATCTCAAAAGAGGCAAACGAGCAATTAAATAATGCAATTAATTTATCTTCAAATAATATAAATAAAGTATTAAAAATAGATAGAATAGACCCTGCTGTATGCCAAAAATTAGAAAAAGATGTATTCACAAATTCAAGAAAAATTTTATCTGATTACGCTTTTTTAAGACAACAAATCAAGATAAATCAAGAAGTGATAAAGATGAATAATGATGGCAAAGCAGATAATCAAAAAGTTGGATTTCAAACTTTTGTTGATTTAATCCAGTTTCAACAAAATCACTATGGCTGGATAAATTCAGTAACAGTGCCTGTTCTATATAATTTACTCTTCCAAAATGCAAATCCAGTATTTAATGAAGATGTTGCAATAGAAAAAATAAAAGATTCAAATGATTACAATCTAATTTCTGCTTGGAGTAAAAATGATGAGCAAAAATCTGAAATAAAAAATAGTATTGATGATTCAAGTTTGGCTTCAATTTTAGGGCACATTCAAAGTAAATTTATTTGGTTTTCATTTCCATCATTTGAACCAGTCTTTAATAATATGTATCAATTTTTTTCGAATATTGCTGGACTTGACCCAACAGCTCAACAGTTAGAAAAAAAAGAGAGTAAACTCGCAGGAGTAATATCAACTGCTAAATATTTTCTTGCTGGAGCAGCAGCTGGTCCATTAGGACTTTTAGGGTCGGGAATAATGAGTGTTTTATCATCATTTGGTAGTTTTGTTTTAGGAGCTATTACTAGCGCCTTACAATATGGTATATTGCTGTATATTTCACTTGTTGTATCTATATTTATCGTAACAATGATGATTACTTCTATAATTCTAATCGTTGTTGCGGTAGCAGCAATTATTAGAATTGTTATGTATTTTTTTCGAACTATTATAACAGCAGTTGTAGTCGATTTAATTGTATTCTACGCGATTGTTACAAATAAAAAAGAGTATTTTGACGCATTTTTAGGTAAAACTTTAATACTTTTGATTTTGACTCCTTTAGCAATTGTATTTGCTAATTACATTTATATTTTTATAAGTACGGCTGCTATTGATTTGTACTTACTTCTAATTGGTATGACGTTTGACACTATGGCAATTGCAAATGAGACAATTATTGCAAATAGCGAAAACTCTTTTTTTAATGGATTAACCGCAATGATGTCTGCTGTAAGTTTAAAAGCACTAGGAGTAGTTGTAATTCACGTATTTTCAGGAATTTGTGGAGTCTATATAATTTTTAAATTGCAGGATATTATTTCTAGCATGATTGGTATAAATGGAGATGATTCTAACATTTCTCAAATGACTGAAAAGTTACAACAAAAAATGGCTGGTGATATGGTTAAAGTTTAAAAAATAAGGATATAAAAAATGAAAGCAAATAAAGAAATTATAATGAATGCAGTCTCAAACCTTGGATTTGAGGTTTTCAGAAACGGGCAGTTCCATTGGAACAGCTCGAATACTCCTGATATGATTATCAATAACGATGGAACAATTCATTGTTGGACTTCATCTCCATTTAAAAATAATACATCTAATCATGGAGATTTAATTGATTTTTTACAAATGACAAATATCAATCAAAGTTACAAAGAAGCCAAACAAGAAGCAGAGAGATTAACGAGTTTAACTCTTCCTGATATAAATAAATATAAAGATAATGGATACACAGTTGATAATAGCAATATTAAAACAGGATATATAAGCGAAGAGTTTATTAAAACATTTGATACTGCTAGAAAAGATAATTTTAGTAGATATAAAGAGCTTCTTAATGAAGCTCTTCCTAGTTTGGATTTTGAGAAACAAAAAGAGATAGCTATTAAATACCAAATTGGCTATATAGAGCAATCTGATAGATTATCTATGCCTATTCGTGATGAAGAAAATAGAATCGTAACACTTTGGAAATATAATAAAAATCCAAATAGTTATATAAATGATAAAGGATTAGAGGTAATTCCTGGAAAAGTGCTTTTTACTAAAGGTCGAGAAAGATGTCCTTTTAATCTTTATGATTTGCAAGAGTATAGAAAAGATATTAATCAAGAGGTTTATCTATGTGGTGGTGAAAAAGATACTCTTAATATGATAGGTAATGGACACAGAGCTATTACTTTGGGGTCTGAAAATGAAAATTTAAAAGAGAAATATAAACCACTATTTCAAGATTTAAAAATAGTTATTTCTTACGATAATGATGAAGCTGGTCAAAAAGGAGCTGAAAAAATCTTAAAACAGTTGCAAGGTGTTGCAAAAGAGATAAAAGTTTGGAATTGGAATAAATTAGAAAAAAATCAAGATTTGAAACTTTTTAAAGGCTTTGATATGACAGATTATCTTAGTGTAATTAAAAAGCAAAATTTAGAATTTGATAAAACAAATTATCAAAATGAAAAAAAGGATGTAAAAATGAAAGAAGAAGAGTTTAAAAAATTTAGGGAAAATACAGAAAAAAAGTTTGGAATTTCATTTGAAGAGGTTAGAAATAGTGATGATTATCAACTAAAATCAAAATGGCTAGATGAATATAATAATCAAAAAGAGAATAGAGACAAAAAAGAGCTTTTGCAAAAAACAGTTAAAAATCAAGTTAGACTAACAGTAATTAACAATCAAGCTCAAAAATATATCGATTTTTTAAAATTGATAAAAAATAAAGACAAGGAAGAAAAAACAGAGTTTAAACTAAATCCAGATTTTTTGAAACAAGTAAATGATGTTAAAAATAACACACTTAAAGAGAAAACAGAGTTTACAAGTAAAAAGATTGATAATTTAAAAGAAGAAAGTAAAAATATTGGTGAAAAAATAAAAGATTATTCTGAGAATAAAATTTTAGATAAATCTGAGTTATTTAAAAATCTTGAAAAAGAGATACATCAATTTTCTGCAATGGTTGAAGCTCTAAAAAATGAGAATAGGGAACTTAGAAGAGAGTTGGAGCTATTAATACAAAAAGATGAAAAAGAAAAAGAGCAAAAATCTTTAGAAAAAGATAATGCATCTTTAAAAGAAAAAATCGAAAAAATGAGAGATAAGAAACCTGAAAAGGTTCAAGAAAAAACTCCTGAAAAAATCAACAAAATAAGTTACGAGAAAACTCATGAGCAGGAAATGTAAATGGAAAATTTTGATAAAAATATAATAGTTCTAAGTTTGATTTTAGTATCAACATTTTATTTGTTTTATAGGTCATTATTTCATACTAAAAAATTAACAACATTTCAACAACAGAATAGATGGCAATTAATATATAAGCAAGGTTTAATCCTTGCTTTTATATTAGCTTTATCTTATGGATATGACTATTTTTTAAAAAATTATTTGTATCAATTCTTTACGAATATATTTAAAGTGCAAATATCTCAAGATGTTTTTGTTTTATATGGATTTGGATTAGTTGCTGTTTTGATATTTCTTTTAAATTTAAAACTTAGCTCATATATTAAATCAAAAGATGAAAGAGTTGTAAATATTGAACAAGAAGCAACATTTGCAAATTTCAAACCAATAAAAAGGGAAGTAAAACTTATTAGATTTTATTCTCACTATTTTAATGGTATATCTCTTGAAAGAAGTCCCAAAGATTACACTATTCAAAATGTAAAGTTGAATATTAATTTAAGTGATATTCAAAATTTTAAAACTGCACAAGAACAAAAAGAATTAAAAATCAATGATTTTTATAGAAGATTGATTGACTACATTAATTCAAAATCTAAAATATTTGAATATCAAAAAATTGAAGAGTATGAAATTCAAAACTGTAAAAATATGTTTGAACTAAAGATATTGATTTACAATAGATTTAATAATTTAACAAAAAAACAATATTTTTCATCAGTATCTCAATTATTTCAAATTGCAAATAGTGATGAAACAGAATTTTTGGCATTTCTTAGAGATAGTCAACACTTTAAGTTTTCATCGATTTCAATTAAGCATGCAGTACTATTTTTAAAAATGGGAGTTATAAAATGAGCAAGATAGTAGATAATAGTAAGTTTAGAGTTGAAAATCAAACTAAAGTAGATATCGATGTAATTAAATTAATTGATATGATTGCATCTAATCTATTCTTTATATATATTTTTATAGGTATTGCAGCATTTAATAATCTTTTTTATTTAGCATTTGCTTTGTTTGTTTATTGCTTATCTTTTAAGGTACAAAAAGAAATAGTAAAAAATAAAATTAAAGATGAGTTAATCCAAGATTTAGATTTAGTTTCTAATGATAACTTAAAAGGTAAATATAGTATTAAATTAGGAACACTTGTAAAAGAACATAAAAAAGTTGTACATAAATTAAGCTTTTTAAATAGTATAAAAAAAATGTTTGGATTTTCTTATGAAGAAAAAGAAACTTTATACTCACAAGTTTTAACATCTGCAAAATCAAATGCAATTACTCCAGTTTTACAAACTGATGAGATGCTAAGAGAGCATACTTGTTTAATGGCAACAACAGGTGGCGGAAAAACAGAACTTTTATTGAATGCTTATATTGAGTCAGCAATTGCAAGAGGTGGTGGAGTATTTTCAGTATTTGGAAAATCAGATAATGTTATTTTACAAAAGGTTCAATCAATTGCTGCAAAGTATAACAGATTGCAAGATGTCCTTGTATATGACTTTTCGGAAGATAAACAAGGGAAAACCAATAGTAATACCATTAATATTTTTGAGATAGGTAATGCAAAAAATATTACAACTACACTTGTAAATATATCTGATTTTGAGACAGATATCTGGGGTAAGGGTGCTAAATCATATCTTACAAGTTTTTTAAAATTTATTTTAGTTTTAAGAGATTCTAATTTTTTTATAGATATTTCAAAAATTGATTTAATTTATGAATCTAATGATAAATTTGAAAAATATAAGGAAAATATAAAAAGTTTAGATTATTATGCATTCCAAAAACTTATTACTGACAATGAATTGTTATTTAAATTATTGATTATATTTGATGAAATGTATGAAAATCATAAAGCAGAATTAAATGAGATTTTATATAAAAAATTCAAAGATATAATAGTTAGTGAAGAGGATAATAATGTTATTTTAGCACATCTAACCAATGAAGAAAAAAATCATCTTCATTCTGAAATTAAACAAGTTATTGTAAGTCAATCAAGAGTAGAAAATTGGGAAAGTTTGAAAAAATATTTTCAAACTGGAGTAGAGACTGAAAATGGAATTTACAAGGGAATAGAAGCTTTAACGTTAAAATATCCAAGTAACAATGGAGTATTTTATAATTTATCTGTGTCTATTGATAATTTAAAAAATCTGATTACTTTTTTTGATTCATTTCCATCAGTCCTTAAAAATCAAAGTAATGATATTTCAATACTTGACGCTATTGATTCAAATAAAATTGTAATTTTTAATATTCCAGGACAGAATAAAGTTTATACACCTGTTCTTGCTGAAATGGTTATATCTTTTTTAAATTCTCTACTAGAGCGTAGAGGTAAAGATTACAAAGCAGATACTACATCACTTGTTTTACTAGATGAGATTAATTCATGGCTTAAAATTAAGAAAGATAAAAGTTTTAATATTGGAGATATACAATCTGTAATTAGAGGTCTGAATATGGCATCTGTATTGTCATTTCAATCATCACTTAAAGAGACATTAGGTTCTGTTGATGCTTCTCAAGTATTCGCTACAACAAATACTATCATTGCTCTTAGATTAACTGATGAAGATTTAATTGAGAGTTTAAATAAAAAAGTTGAAAAAGTTAAAAAATTGGAACTAGAAGAAAATCAACATAAAGAGTATAACCATAAAAACAAAAATCAATCAACTACAGAAGAATCAAAATATACAAAATCAGAAGAGGATTATTTTAAACCTCAGATGCTTTCTAGCATAAAAAAGGGGGAGGGTTTTATTATTAGAAATGGTCATGTTGCTAAGTTTATGAGCAATTATGTAGAACAAAAACCTATGTATAAGACTGAAAAAGATGAAGTCTTTTTAAATAAATATATATCATTAGAAGAGTTAAAAAAGGAGTTATTATGATTGGATTTATAAAAAAAGCTATTGGAATGAGTGGATTATTTCGTAGCCCAAAAAGAGCTAATGAGCTAATTGATGAGCAAATTTTTGCAACAATGAAATCAATAGGTGGAATGTTTAAAGAAGATGGAGTGATGAAAGAAATAGAGAGAGAAAGATTAAAGTTACAAGTTGAACAAGATGAATTTCTAAAAAAATATGAAAAAGGTGAAATTAATGAAGATTTAGCTGCTTCTATTGCTGATAGATTAACTCAAAAATATAAAGATTTAGGAGTAAAGATAGATGAACTAAAAGATATTAGAGAAAATATCAAAAGTTATGATTCAATATCTAAAGCTAAAGAAATAGAGTTTCATAAAGAGTTAAAAAAACATCAAGAACGAACATATCAAGAAGTATTAAAAGGATATTAAAATGATAAAAGCAAAGCAAATACAAATCAAAGATAGAATCTTAGATTTGAGAGAAAAAATTGAGAAGCAAAAAAATACTCTGCAAAAGGAGATAGAGCTAAAAAATAAAAAGATGCAAGAAATTTTAAATTTTAAAAGTAGCACTAATGAAATTCTTGCGATTAATGGCTTCTTGGCTTTTGTTATGACAATAGACGCTGTCATAAAAGGATATACAATTAATCAATTTAGAGAGTCATTAAAAGCTGAAAAGATACTCGATGAGAAAGGTGATTTAATTGAAAATCTATACAAACAAGTTAATGAAAGAGTTGAAATTATTGCAAAGGCTGAAAAACATGATTTGCAAGATTTTCTAAAAGAGAATGACATTTACTCTATTTTTGAAGATGGAAAGCTTGAAAAATTCTTAGAAAAAAATGAATCAAGTTTAAATTCAAAAGAAAAATCTAAAATAAAAATAAATTCAATGGAGACATCACATGAGCAATAAACAATTAGATAAAAAAACGCAAGATAAAAAAGAACAAAATTTACAATTAATTGCAAACTCTTTGCAGGCAGAGATGGCAAAAGATTTTCTTAAACAGACTGAAAATTATGATAATAAATTTAAAGAGATTTTTGATAGTTTATATGAAACTCAAGAGCTATTATTGTTAAGCCTTGATGAGAGCAAAAAAGCTTCTATGAATTTATCTCAAATTGAAATAGATGCTAGAATTTCAAAAACTCTAGAAGATTTTGAATTTACTAAAAAATCAGTAAATAAAGAGAGTAATCAGAGTAGTTTATTGCCTTATATTGCTATTGCAGTATTATTTTTAGCAATCGGGTATTTTGTTAAATTTTAGTATATTGACACAGATAATTATCTGTGATACAATTATCACGTTGAAACAAGGTAATTCTATTTAGTAGTGATGGACTAATTAGATGAGTTCAAGAAAGGTAGAGCTTTTTAGCTTTACCTTTTTTTTTGCTGGGTGGATTTGGCAAGAGTTTAACTCTAGGGCAGGGGAATTCATTTAAAAGGATTTGCCTTGTTTCAGTATATAGTGGTAATACTTTTAATATTAATGGTGCTTGTAACCAGATTATATTAATTGTAAAAATATGGAGAGAGCCATCACTTTCTCTCCATATATTGCCACTACCTATTGGGGGAGTGTTAGAAATTCCGTGTCAATCTGATAAAATAATATCAAGGATTGACAATGGAACAAGAGATAAACTTTGATTTCAATGAAATATTGAAAGAATTTAGAAGTGG
>NZ_CFAFZJ010000017.1:0-22928 GCF_983172305.1 Arcobacter thermotolerans | reverse complement strand
AGGATGGACATTTATAATCTGGGGAGCATTGCATGGTATAGCACTTGCAATTCATAGATTCTGGCAAAGCTTAGGATTTAAGATGAATAAAATCTTAGCTTGGTTTATTACTTTTAACTTTATAAATATAACATGGATATTTTTTAGAGCAAAAGATTTTGAGAGTGCGATGAAAGTATTAGGAAGTATGTTTAGCTTGGATAATGTTGTGTTGCCAAATTCACTTTCAGAAAAATTAGCTTTTTTAGATACTGAATTTGGAGAAGTTTATCTATATTCTGATGGAGGAACAAAAGAGACTATTTGGCTTATTTTAGTATTAATATTAGTATTAATATTTAAAAATAGTATGGAGTATAGAAATAAATTTAAACCAAATATTTTGTATGGTTTTTTATTTTTGATATTAATATTAACAAGTATTTTAAACCTAACAAAAGTTAGTGAATTTTTATATTTTAATTTTTAATATGTATAAAAATAAATTATTTGTTAAATTTGTCGTAAGTTTAACTGTTATTTTTATCTTATGTATTATGCTTATTAATTATAAGATAGATAGATATAAAATTTTTTCTAGTAATTATAATAATCTTAGATATGAACCAAATCAAAATTTTATAAAAATTAAATATATTATGAACAATAAAAAGAAATATGATTCATTCATATTTGGTTCAAGTAGGGTAGGTAAAATAAATCCATTAAAAATAGAAAACGGTAAATATTATAATATGACTTATAGTGAAGGTTTACCTAGAGAGCATTATCAAAATATTAAATTTTTAATAAATAATGATGTAAAAATAAAAAATATATTAATTGGATTAGATGATTTTTCATATAAAGTGAATCCAGAAAAACACTATTCTGAACCAATGAGAAAAATGCATTATTTAGTTTCAGGAAATAATATATTAAATTTTTATATAAATTATTTACTTATAGAACCAAAATTTAATGCATTAAGAAATGGAAATTTAAATTATGATATTTATAATACTGGGATGCCTATAACTCCAAAAAGTATAGATATTTTTATTGAACAAAATAGAGAAGCTCATAATAAAGATATTAAATTTAAAATGCCAACTTTTTATAAAGAAAATAATTTAATAAATGAAACTATAGAAGATATAAAGAATATAATAAGTATTTGTAAAGAAAATAATATTAATTTAATTTTTTTTATAAATCCAATTCATAAGACTACATATCTTTATAATAATTTGGATAATTTAAATAATTTTAAAAAGAGATTGAGTCAAATTACTAATTACTATGATTTTGCTATAATTAATAGCTTAACAACTAATAACTATAATTTTTATGAAACCTCTCATTATAGAGAACTAGTAGGAGATATAATTTTAGATACTATTTATAATAATAGTACAGAATATGGACTACTTGTTACAAAAGATAATATTGATAACTATATAGAAGTTTTAGTTGAAGAATCAAATAATAAGTAGTCTCGAAGACAATAATAATTTATATTTAAAAAGGAATCAGATGTCACAAAAATGGATTAAAAAGTATGTATTAATAACTATATTTATTTTGTCTTTTATTGGTTTAATTAATTATATCATGGATCCGTTTTGGACATTTAATCATTCACATAAATTTAATAATTTTCAAAAAGGTATAAATGAAAGACAGCAAAAATCAAATTATATATATTTTACTGATAAAAAATATGATACCTTATTATTAGGAAGTAGCAGAACTACTTACATGAATCCAAATTCTTTTGAAAATTATAAAGTATTTAATTATTCAGCAGTTGCAATGAGACCACAAGAATATAAAGTATTTATTGATTTTGCTATTAAGGATAGCAATCAACCTATAGATACAATAATATTGGCAGTTGACTTTTTTGGATATTTAGATAATAAATTATTCAAATATAATCAAGGACCAAAGATTATTGAAAATACAAAATCATTATTTTATAGATGGAAAAATTTGTTTACTTTTGATGCTTTGGAAGCTAGTTTGAAAAATTTAAAAGATTATTTTAAAAATAAAGCATATAGATATACAAGGGAACTAATTAAATCGTATTCTAAACGTGATCCTAAAAGTATTGAAAATCAGGTGTTAATAGATATTGAAGATTATAAAAAAGAAGCTTATAATGGCAATGTTAATATAAATTTTTATACTATTTTAAATAACTTAAAAAATGATTACAATGATAAAAAATTTTTAATTTATACAACTCCAATTTCTTACCCTTTATTTAAAGAAATGCTTGAATTGGGACATAAAGATAATTATAAAAATTGGCTTAGAGATTTGGTTGAAATTTTTGGGGAGATACATCACTTTATGTATATTAACAGCGTAACTGTTAATTATACAAGTTATTTTGGAGATTCAAATCATGCTTATCCAGAAACAAATGCAATTGTTGCTAAGACAGTTGAAAAAAATGAAAATTTAATTTATGATTTTGGAATAATATTAAATAAAAATAATATAGAGGAATTTCTTTCTAAAATATAAATTAATTTTTAAATTTTTATTTTAAACCAAAGGAACAGTAAAATTTTTTATTTTCTTGATTTTTTTTAATTTTTTCTAACATACCTCTTTCAAATATTCCATTTTTACGTTTATGGAAAAGATGAAATTGGTTTGCTATATATTTTGCAGAAATAATATTGTATCCAACTCCTTTAAATCTCCACTCTAAATCTGTATCGCTAGCATATGCAGAGTTACCTAGCTCTTCATCAAATCCATTTATATCAATCATTGCTTGTTTATAACAAGAAAAATTACATCCCAATATAGAAACATCTTTTTTTTTATATTTTAAGTGTAATATTTTGTGTAAAAAACTAAAAGGTTTTATTTTAAATCCTTCTTCAGTATGTTTTTCTTCTCTTGCATCTTTTGATATATCAAAATATTTTTTTGTAAAGTTTTTTTCAAGCCATAAAGAAGTAATATTTTTATTTCTTAAAAAAGAAGAGTATTTAGGTCCAAGATTTACTCTTCTTCCCGAAATAATATGTAAAGGAGAAGATAATATTAAATGTTTTTCAATGAAATCACTATATAAAATGCAATCACCATCAATAAAAATTAAATATTCTCCACTAGAAGTTTTTATTCCATTATTTTGAGATTTTGATTTTCTCACACCTATATCTTCTTGAGTAGCATGCTTAATATCCAAATCTTTTATTGATTTAATAAACGCTTGCATTTTTTCATCTTGCCCATCTTCAGCAATAATAACTTCGAAATTTTTATATGTTTGATTTTTTAATGACTCAATTATAAGTTCTAATGCTTCCACATCTTTATAAACAGCAATAATAACACTAACTTTCATACTATCTCCAAAATATTTTTTATCTCTTCAAGCTGTTTTTTACTATCAAAAAACTCATTAGCTTTAATTTTTCCATTTAAAGCTAAGGTCTCTTTTAATTCTTTATTTTTAATAATCAAAAATAATTTTTTATATAAACTATCACTAATCATACTTTCAAATAGAAGTCCAGTTTTTTCATCATCTATTATTTCAAGAGGTCCGCCACTGTTACTACCTAAAACACAAACACCACATTTCATAGCTTCAATAAGTACAAGCCCAAAAGTCTCTTTTTTTGTTGCTAGTACAAGACAATCAGAAATTTGCATTAAATCTGTTGGATTAGAAACAAAGCCTGTAAATATGTCATTTGGATAACTATTTTTTAGATTATTAAAATAGTTTTCATCCATATAGTGACCAACAACTAAAGTTTTTATTTTTATACCATTTTTTCGCAAACTTTCAACAGCTTCTAAAACTATATGTTGTCCTTTTGCTTCTTCAATTCTTCCAACGATACAAACTATAAATTCATCAGTTATATTAAAAGATTTTTTTAAACTATTTTTTTCTTCATTGCTTAAAATTTTAGGAGTATTTGCCCCAATATAAGAAGTTTCTATTTTAGGTCTTATATCTTTTGGGATAAACTTTTCAAGTTGCTCTTTTACTAGATTTGTAACAGCAATCATCATATCTATATTTTTATATAAAAACTTATGATAAAAATCACTTTTAAATCTTGTCATATGCATATGTCTTGTTTGAACAATTTTTGGTTTTCTTTTTGAAAGAAGTTTTGCAAAAACAACTACTGGAAGGTCTTTTGTCCAGTGAATATGTATTATGTCAATTTTTTCTTTATCTATGATTTTTGCAAGTTTTAAAAAGTTATATCTTGAAAGCTCAAAATAATTTATTTTTTCATTTTCAAATACATTTTTCAGCTTTGATTTTTTATTTATTACAGCATTTGAATTTAAATACTTAGTTATATTTTTCATATATAGTTCAAGCCCACCCAAATCTGGTGAAAGACAAACTTCTAAAACTTTTTTCATAGAACTCTTTGTTTATTTATTTTAAGCGTATATTCTACTTTTTTAGTAGTTAAATCCAAATTAAATGCTTTTTTGGTTAAAATCTTAACTATCAAAAAAGAAAAAGGTAAAAATTGTCAAACTATAAATTTATTTTAAATGAAGAGTTTAAAAAATTTGAATATTTTTTATGTAATATAAAACAATTTTTCAAAGAAAATTCAAATACTATACACAAAGCTAGAAACGAACTAAAAGTTATAGAACATGAAAATCAAAAGCTAGTTGTAAAATATTTTAAAATACCACATTTTATAAATAAAATTGTATATACATTTTTCAAAAAATCAAAAGCACAAAAATCTTATGAATATGCATTAAAAATAAAAGATTTTACACCAAAACCTATCGGATATATAGAGTTTTATAAATTTGGATTATTAGATGAGAGTTATTTTGTAAGCGAAAAGTTTGATTATGATTTTACTATTAGAGAGCCACTTTTAGATATAAATTTTCCAAATAAAGATGAGATATTAAAAGCTTTTGCAAAATTTACATTTGAATTGCATGAAGCTGGAATTTTTCATTTTGATTATAGCCCTGGAAATATATTAATAAAAAAAGAGAATGATAATTTTATTTTTAAAATAGTTGATATAAATAGAATGAAATTTTTTGATTTAGAACTTAATGATAGACTTAAAAACTTTTCAAAACTTTGGGCAAAAGATGAAGATTTAGAAGTTATCATAAAAGAGTATGCAAGATTGTTGCAAAAAGATGAAAAAGAGTTAGTTTCTAAAGCTTTAGATTTTTCTCATAAACATAAAGCAAAAATAAATTTCAAAAAAAGATTAAAAGGAAAAAAAGTTGTTGATTAGTATTATGTATCATCATGTTAATAGTGATAGATGTTCAAATGATTTAGCAATTTTTGAAGAGCATTTAAAATATATAAAAAATAATTTCAAAACAATTTTTCCAGGTGAGAAAATTACTTCAAAAAGTGTTTGTTTGACTTTTGATGATGCTTATGCAGATTTTTATTTTTTGATTTTTCCACTTTTAAAAAAATATAATCTAAAAGCACTTTTGGCAATTCCTTCAAAATATATTTTAGATGATACAGAAGAAGAAGCAGAAAATAGAATGAATTTTGAGCATAATGATTTGTTTGAAAATTATCAAAAAGCCACGTTTTGCACATATAAAGAGTTAAAACAGATGCAAGAGAGTGGTTTAGTAGTTTTTGGTTCGCACTCACATTCTCATATTGATTTAACACAAAAACAAGTTGATTTAGATTTAGAGTTAAGAGTTTCGAAACAGATTTTAGAAGATAAGTTAAATACAAAAATAGAGAGTTTTGTATTTCCTTTTGGAAAATACAATCAAAATATTTTAAAAGAGTCTAAAAAATATTATCAATACAATTTTAGAATAGGAAATGCAATACATAAAGATTTTAGTGGAATTAATGGAGCAATTTATAGAGTAGATGGTGATAATTTAAAAACTGCTGATGAGATATTTAAAACTACAAAACTATTAAAATATAAATTTAAAGGAATAGTTAAAAGATTGGGTAAAAAATGAATATTAGTGTAGTTATGTTAGCAAAAAACAATGAAAAAACTATAGAAAATAGTTTAAAAAGCTTAGTTGATTTTAATGATGTTGTTGTTTATGATAATGGTTCAACAGATGAAACCATAAATATTTCAAAAAAGTTTCCAAATGTAAATTTAATACAAGGTGATTTTAAAGGTTTTGGCTGGACAAAAAATCATGCAGCTTCTTTTGCTACAAATGATTGGATTTTAATAATTGATAGCGATGAAGTAGTTGACACAGAGCTTTTAGCAGAATTAAAAAATAAAAAACTGGATGAAAAAACAGTTTATAAGTTAAATTTTAAAGCTTTTTACAAAGATATTCAAGTAAAACATTGTGGGTGGAATAATCAAAAGATTAAAAGATTGTACAACAAAAATATTACAAAATATAACTCAAATGATGTTCATGAAGATATCATAACTGATAGCTTGAAAATAGAAGAGTTAAAAGGAAATGTTGAGCATTATAGTTATCATACAATTTCAGAATTTATAATTAAAGCAGACAGATACTCAACACTTTTTGCATCTAATAATGCGGGAAAAAAATCTTCAAGTCCAGTAAAAGCTTTTTTTAATGCAAGTTATTCATTTTTTAGAACATATATTTTAAAACAAGGTTTTAGAGATGGTTATGTAGGACTTGTAATTGCTTTTTCTCATATGGTTACAAATTTTTATAAATATATAAAATTATACGAATTTAATAAAGAGTTAAAAAAATGAATTTACTTATAACAAGACACGATAAAATAGGAGATTTTGTAGTTACTTTACCACTTTTTAAAGCTATAAAAGAGCAGTATCCTAATACAAAAATCACAGCTTTGGTTTCAAAAATAAATTATAAATTTGCAAAAGATATTGAGTTTATAGATGATGTTATTTTATATAATACAAATGATTTTCCTAGAACTTTACAAGATATAAAATCTAAAAATTTTGATGCAAGTATTAGTGCATATATAGATACTCAATTAGGAAAAATACTTTATAAAAGCGGAATTAAAAAAAGAGTTGCACCAGCAACAAAATTAGCTCAATTTTACTTCAACAAACGTATAAGACAAAGAAGAAGTAAAGCTTTAAAAACAGAGTGGCAATACAATCTTGAATTAGCAAAAGCAATTTTTCCAGAAATTAAGCTTGATTTTTCAAAACCACTTTTAAATATTAAAGAGAAAAAAGAGAAAAGAGTTATTTTTCATACTGGATTTGGTGGTAGTAGTGATGGAAACTTAAGAATTGATGATTATATAAACTTGGCTAGAAGTATCAAAAATAGCACTTATGATATAGTTTTCTCTTTTGGTCCTGATGATGAGAAAGCAAAAGAGTATATTGAGGCTAATTTAGATTTTGAAGCATATATTTATGAGTCAAAAGTTACTTTAATGGATTTTGCAAGATATATAGCAAGTAGTTCTCTTTTTGTGAGTACTTCAACAGGACCTATGCATCTTGCAGGTGCTTCAAATTCTCAAACTCTCTCTTTTTTTGGTGATAGCTTATTTGCAAGTAGTAAAAGATGGGCAACAGTAAGTGATGAAAAATATCAAAATAATTTTATGATAAATAAAAATTATACAAAAGAACAATATTTGCAAATAGAAAATAGGTTAAAAGAGATTTTGGATGTCAAATAACCATTTTATTTGGGATAGTTATTCAGATCAACCTCAAGTTATCAAGGATAGAGCTTTTAAAAAAGCTACGAGAAGAAAGGAGTTAAAAGATAATTTAAAATTACTTTTTACTTCTATTTTTATTCTTCCTATTTCAATAATTATTATGAAATTTTTTAAAGGAAATGTTAAAACTTCAAATATAGATTTCATAGGTCTTGGAGTAAATCTAGATAAAGATGATGGTAAAAATACCCAACAAGATTTAGTTGAAGAGTTGGGTGTAAAGAATTTAATTATTAGATTACCTCTTAGTGATATTAAAAATATTGATTTATATTTTGAGTTTGCAAATAGTTTTAATAAAAATGAGAGAAAAAATATTTTAATAAATGTAATTCAAGATAGATTAAATATTGAAAATCAAGAACTTTTTAAAAAAAATATTGATTTGATTTTTCAAAAGTTTGAAAATATATCAAATGAGTTTCAAATTGGAACTACAATAAATAGATTAAAATGGGGATTTTTTAGTACAGAAGAATTTATGAATTTTTATATGGTAGCTTTCAAAATAAAAGAGGATAAATATCCAAATATTAAACTTTTAGGACCATCAGTTATAGATTTTGAGTACTACTACAATGCAAGAGCTATGTTTAATTTAAAAAAAATAAAATATGATATAACTTCAGCTTTACTTTACGTAGATAGAAGAGGTGCTCCACAAAATAGTCAATATGGGATATTTGATTTAAAAAATAAGATAGATATGCTTTTTTCACTTGTAAAAATGAGTCCAAAAACTTTAAGTGATGATATTTATATTACAGAAGTTAATTGGCCAATATCTAATACAGCTCCATACGCACCTACAAGTGAAAAAGAGTGTGTTAGCTGCGATGACTACACAAAATATATGTTGGATTATTTTAAAATAGCACAAGATTCCAAAAAAATAAAAAGAGTTTATTGGCATCAACTAATTGCTCCTGGGTATGGATTAGTTAATAATAGAGATGGAAAAATTTTAAAATATCCACAATTTTATGTTTTTAAAGAGTTATTACAAAAAAAGTAAGAATAATTTTATTTTTATAAACTCACTAAGACTTCACGATGGGTGCCCCAAATTTTGTTTACAAAATTTGACCCTTTCGTTGCAGAATCGTTCGTTTACATAAATAAAATACCATATAAAAATAGATTTTAAAGAGAGAGAAAATGAAAATATTTATAGAGATTCCTTCATGGCTTGGAGATGCAATTATGGCAACTCCTGCTATACAAAATATTATAAAAACATATCCAAAAGCAAAAATTACACTTTTAGGTTCTTTTGTATCAACAAAGGCTTTTGAAAATTATCCAAATATTGAAAAAATAATAGTTGATGATACAAAAAAAAGTGGAAATAGATATAAAAATTTAATAGTTTTAGCAAAATCAATAGGAAAAGTTGATTTAGCAATATCTTTTCGAAGAAGTTTCTCTTCAAAATTTATGATGTTTTTTATAAAAGCAAAAAATAAATTCAACTACAAAAGACTTACAAAAGATGAGATTCATCTAGCTATTCGTTATAACGATTTTGTAAATAAGGTTTTAAAATTAAACAATGAAGTAGGGGATTTAAAACTCTATTTTAAACCATTTTCTTATTCAAAACCAACTTTAGGAATAAATCCAGGAGCAACATATGGAAGTGCAAAAAGATGGTATCCCCAAGAGTTTGCAAAAGTTGCAATCAGTTTATCTTCAAAGTATGATATTGTAATTTTTGGAGGACCTACTGAAACTGATATTGCAAAAGATATTGAAAATGAATTAATAAAAAATAGTATTTTCAATTATCAAAATTTATCTGGATTAACAACTATTCCTGAACTTATAGAAAAAATTGCAGGTTTAAGCCTGTTTATTACAAATGATAGTGGACCTATGCATATTGCAGCTGCTTATAAAGTAAAAACTGTATCAATTTTTGGGCCAACAAAATTTACTGAGACAAATCAATGGAGAAACGATAAAAATGGTTTGATAGTGACAAAAAATTTAGATTGTGCACCATGTATGAAAAGAGAGTGTCCGCTAAAACATCACAACTGTATGAAACTAGTTACAGCAAATGATGTTTTAGAAGCAATTACAAAATTAACTTAATTCATTATCAATAATTTGACAAATTGTGTGTGCAAAAAGAATATGCATCTCTTGAATTCTTGGTGTATCATTTGATGGTACAACTAAATTAATATCACAAAGCTCATTCATAGCTCCACCATCTCGTCCAGTTAATCCTAAAGTTTTGCATCCCATTTCTCTTGCCACTTTTAAAGCATTTATTACATTTATTGAGTTTCCAGAAGTAGAAATTCCTATTAATAAATCGCCTTTATTTGCTAAAGCTTCAACTTGTCTATCAAAAACTCTATCATATCCATAATCATTTCCAATAGCTGTTAATGCACTTGTATCTGTTGTAAGAGCAATACCTGGTAATCCTCTTCTTTCAGTTTTATATCTTCCTGTAAGCTCTGCTGCAATATGTTGTGCATCAGCTGCACTTCCACCATTTCCACAAAGTAAAATTTTATTACCATTTCTTAATGTTTCAACTGCAAGTTTTGAAGCTTCTAAAAGAGGTTCTTGCATTGTTTCTATTACTTTTGCTATTGTTTCTTGGTGAGCTAAAAATTCTTTAATTATTGCATTTTTCATTTTCTTGTATCCTTTTAATTGTATTTGTTGTACTTTTTCCATCTACAAATTGAACAAGCTTTAACTCATCTGCTATATCTTGCCCAACAACTTCTTTACCTTCATAATCTCCACCCTTTACTAAAACATGAGGTTTTATTAGTTTTATTAATTCATAAGGAGTCTCTTCTTCAAAAATAACTACATAATCAACACTTTCAAGTGAAGCTAAAATATATGCTCTATCATCTTGAGTATTTATTGGTCTTGTTGGACCTTTTAATTTTCTTACACTACTATCTGCATTTAATCCTAAAATTAAAACATCACCATAGCTTTTTGCTACTTCTAAATATTTCACATGTCCAACATGTAAAATATCAAAGCAACCATTTGTAAATACTATTTTTTTACCTTGACTATGTAGTTTTGAAGCTAAAGTTTTAATCTCATCAAATGTTTTTATATGTGAAGTTGAATTTGATTTATGCAAACTGTATTCATATTCATAAATTTCATCAAGTGTTGTTGTAGCACTTCCAATTTTTCCTACAACAACACCAGCTGCTAAATTTGCAAAATATATAGAATCTTTTATATCTAAATTGTTTCCTAAAGCAAATGCAATTGAAGCAATTACTGTATCTCCAGCACCAGTTACATCATAAACTTCTCTTGCAACTGTTGGTTTAATAGTTAGTTCATCATCAAAAATTGCAATACCTTGTTCGCTTAAAGTTATTAGTGAGACTTCTAATTCACATTGTGTTTTTAAACTTTTTAAAGCTTCTATTAAAGAACTTTCATCTTTTATATCAATATTTGTGGCTTCCATAGCCTCTTTTTTATTTGGAGTTAGAGTGTATGAGCCTTTATATTTACTGTAATCTTTTCCTTTTGGATCAACTAAAACCTTTATATTGTTTTTATTTGCGATTTTTATAATCTCTTTTGTTAAATTTGTAGTTAAAACACCTTTTCCATAATCTGATAAAATTATTGAACTATATTTATCTATATTTTTCTCTAAAGTTTGAATAATCTGTTTATGACTATTTTCATTAATATCATCAATACTTTCCATATCATATCTTAGAACTTGTTGTTGAGATGCTATAAGACGACTTTTTTTAGAAGTTTTTCTATTATTCTCAACCACTAAGTTTGATGTTGGAACATCAATTTTTTCTAATAAACTTTTTAATTCATTTGCAACAGAGTCATTCCCAATTACACTAATTACATCAACTACGCTTCCAAGTGTCACTAAATTATTAATAACATTTCCAGCGCCACCTAAAACAGAGCTCTCTTTTTTTACATTTACTACTTGAACTGGAGCTTCAGGAGAGATTCTATCGCAACTTCCCCATAAATAGTGATCAATCATTAAATCACCAATTACAAGAATGTTTGGTTTTTTATTTAGTTTTATCATTTTACCTCTTCCGCAAATAATCTTTTTATTTCAGGTATATAAGCTTTTATTCCATCTTCTAAACTAAATCTTGGTTCATAATCTAAAAATTTTTTAGTCGTTAAAATATTTGCTTCTGTAAAAAATTGGTAAGAACCAACATAAGGGTTTGGTATGTACTCTTTTCCATTATCTATTTCAAGCTCTTTTTGTAAAATATTTACAATATCCTCAAAACTTCTAGCATTTCCAGTTCCAACATTATAAACACCAGATTTTTTAGGTTTACAAGCTTTAATATTTGCTTGAATAATATCTTCAATGTAAATAAAATCTCTTAATATTTTATCACTTCCTTCAAAAAGTTTTGGAGTAAGTCCTTTTAGAATTTGGTGACCAAATTGTACTACCATTGATGCTGTTTTATTTTTAAAAAACTCTTTTGGACCATAAACATTAAAATATTTTAATCCAACTATAGAAATTGGTAGATCTTTTTTTAAATATTCGTAAGTTATGTTATCCATCATAACTTTTGAAAAACCATAAACATTATTTGGTTTTTCAAAACCAACTTCAAATCTATCACTGTCTCCATATGTTGCAGCACTTGAAGCATAAATCATATTTGCTCTATGTTTAATTGCAATTTTTAATAAATCTTCATAAGCATTAACATTTGTTTTAATCATAATATCTTGCTCAATTGCAGTTGTATCAGAAATTGCTGCTTGATGGAAAATATAGTCAAATCTATAATCATTTTCCAAAGATTTTAATAATTTCTTATCATTTATATCTCCGCTAATAACAACTCCATTAAATCCTAAAAGATTTTTAAAATGACCAAAACTTTTTAAATTTCCATTTGAAAAAGTTTCACCACTTCTAAAACAATCTAAAACCACTATTTTTGATTCTGGAAAGTTTTTTTGAAAATAAAAAGCTAAATTTGAACCTATAAATCCAGCACCACCACTTATTAAAATTGTTTTTTTATTAAAATTTATATTGTTATATTTCATATTTTCCTACTTTTTTATATATTTTACTGAATCTAGTAATGATTTTGCAAGCAAAAAATCTTTACCATCTACTACATCTTCACTTATTAAAATTCTATTTGGTATATTACCATTTTTTGCACACTCAATATCACTCATTTTATCACCAATTAGCCATGAATTATTTAAGTTTATTTCAAAATCGTTTAAAGATTGTAAAATCATTCCAGCTTTTGGTTTTCTGCAAGAACAATTATCATCTGGATTATGTGGACAATAATATACATTTAAAATATCAATATCTTTTTTTTTAAACTCATTTTTCATATGTTTAGTAAGCTCTAAAAACTCATCTTCACTATAATAGTTTCTTCCAATTCCAGATTGATTTGTAACAACAATAATCTCATATCCAAGAGCTAAAAACTCTTTGCAAGCTTCAAAAACTCCATTTACAAATTTAAAATTCTCAATTTTACTAACATATCCAAAATCTTCATTTATAACTCCATCTCTGTCAAGATAGATAATCTTTTTTTGCATATAACTTATCCTTACAATTTAAGTTTAAATAATATCATAAAGCACTTTTAACTATAATTACAACTTTAAAAATAGGAAAACTAAATTATGAAACAAACAACTGTATACTATAAAATAAGCAATACTTTGATAAACAACTTAAAACATAGAGATGATATAAAAATTTTAAAAAAACCATCTTTTCTAACAAAGTTATTTTCAAAAAAAAGATATCCAGATATATATTTTCATAGTGGAGAATTAGATGAAAATTCAATAGAGTTTATAAAAAACTCTAAATTCGTTGTTACAAACTCATTTTCAAATCTAAATCTAATTTTAGCAAAAACAAAAATAAGTCATGAAAAAATTAAAGTTATTTATCCAAGCGTTGATATAAAATATCAAAAACCAAAAGAGTTAAAAGAAAAATATAAAGATAGATTTTCTCTTACAGAAAATACAAAAATTATCTTTTTTACAGCAAAAAATTTCAAAACAAGTGGAGTAAAAGAGTTTTTACAAATAGTTTCAAATCTTTCATTTATAGATTTTAAAGTTATTATTGCAGGAGCAAAGCAACAGTTGGCAGCTTTGGAATTTACATTACCAAAATATTCAAAGTTGGAACCAAAAATTATATTATTAGATGAAAGCAAAGAGAAATTAGATGAACTATATCTTATCAGTGATGTTTTTTTACTTCCAAGCTATAACAAAAATATTGCAAGCAGTGTTATAAAAGCTATGTTTTGCAAATGTGTAGTTTTTTCTACTATGAATAATGATGCAAAAGAGATAATAGATGTTTATGCTACAATGGAAAATCCAAATGACCCTAGCACAGCTTTTAAGATAGATGCTATTTTATTTGATGAAAATGAACTTAAAAAAATAAAAAAACAAAATAGAAATATTGCACTTGAAATGAGTTTGGATAAAAATATTGAAAAATTTAATGACATTTTAACAAAAATTTAACTCTAACTTAAGAATTTTAAGATAGAATTCTGAATTATTTTTCACTATAAAAAAGGAATACCAAAATGGCAAGAAGATGTGCAATTTCTGGAAAAGGACCAATGGTTGGAAACAACGTAAGTCACGCTAAAAACAGAACTAAAAGAAGATTTTTACCAAATATTAGAACAGTTAGAGTTACATTAGAAGATGGAACAACAACTAAGTTAAAAATTTCTGCAAAAGAGTTAAGAACTCTTAAAAAACACTCATAATTAAGCACTAGAATAAGTGCTTAGTATGAGCATTTTCACAAAATTCAAAAAATATTTCAAATGGGAATATAACTCTAATGTCCCTCAGTATGATTTAAATCCTATTATATATTCAAAATTAAAACCAATTAGATCACCTTTGATTCTAATTCAGATTCTTATGATGGTTGGTACTTTAGCTTATGTCTATTTAGAAGACTATACTATCATGCAAGCCATTTTTCAAACATCTTATACTATTACAAATACTGGATTTGGTGCTTTAAACGAATCAAATTTTAAAAACGAGACAATATTATTTACTGTATTTTTAATGTTAGCCGGATTTATGAGTTTAATCTTTGCAGTTGGAGTTGTAATTGATGTTTTTACAAATGGTAATTTAAGAGAACTTTTAAGGGAGAGAAGAATGCTTTACAAAATAGCAAGATTAAGAAGACACTTTGTTTTGTGTTATCACAATGAATATACAGCACAAGTTGCAAAACAGTTTAGAGAAAATCAAATTCCTTTTGTGGTTGTTGATTCAAGTGATGATATTGAAGCTATTGCAAAAGAGCATGGATATCCATATTTTGTAAAAGAGGAACCATATAAAGAAGAAGCTTTTTTAAAATCTCACTTGAGCTCTGCGAAAGGAGTTATTACTTTATCAAAAAATATCTCTGATAATATTACACTTATAGCATCTGTAAGACTTTATGAAAAAGAGTTAGAGAGAAATCCATATTTAATTATTGCAAATGCTGAAACTCACAATGAAAAAGTAAGACTTAAAAAACTAGGAGCAAATAAAGTTGTTGCGACTCCATCTTTAATGGCAAAAAGAGTAAGTGCTATGGCAATAAGCCCTGATATGGAAAATATTTTAGATGAGTTTTTATATAAAAAAGATAGTCCAATAACAATGGAAGATATTTTAATAAAAGAGAACTCTTGGATTGTTGGAAAAGAGTTACGAGAATTAAACTTAAGAGATACTCTTAGAATATCTATTATTGGAATAACTGAGTCAAGTGGAGCTTTTGTTCAGCTTCCAAATGGAGATAAAGTTATCAATAAAAACTCTAAACTTTTAATTGTTGGTTCACAAAAAGGTCTTTTAAAAGCAAAAAGAGTATTAAATTTAACAAATCAACCAAAGGAATTATAATAATGTTTACAATTTTACCAATAAAAGGTTATATAGACCAAATAGATGGATTTTTTTGTGATGGAATTCATGCTGGACTTAAACAAAATGGAAATAATGATTTAGGATTTATATATACAAAAGAGGCTTGTACTGTTGCTGCAATATTTACAGAAAATAGATTTCAAGCAGCTCCATTAAAACATTTTTTAGCTTATGAAGAGGGGTTTAAGACAAATTTTGTGTTAATTAACTCGAAAAATGCAAATGCTTTGACTGGAAGAAAAGGAATTGAAGATATAAATACTCTTTTTTCTAAATTAAACTTTGATTTAATAAATCCAGTTATGAGTAGCACAGGAGTTATTGGTAACAGACTTCCTATTGAAAAATTAGTTACAGGAGCTTTAAAGTTTGATTTAACAGCAAAAAGTGGAGAAAATTTATCTCGTGCTATTATGACAACAGATGCATACCCTAAAACTTGTCTTTATGAAGTGAAACTTGAAGATGGAAGCTCATTTAAAATAGGAGCAGTTGCAAAAGGTGCTGGAATGATAAATCCAAATCTAGCAACAATGCTTTGTTTTATCTGTACAGATGCAGATGTACCTTATAAAGATATAAAAGAGGCATTAAATAAAAATAAAGAGACAACTTTTAATGCAATCTCTGTTGATGGAGATACATCAACAAATGATACAGTAATGGTGTTGGCAAATGGTAAATCAAATGCTTATAATAAAGATGCATTTTGTGAAGCTTTAAGATTGGTAATGCATGATATGGCTATGTTAATGGTTGCAGATGGTGAAGGTGCAAAAAAAGTTGCAGCTTTTGAAGTAAAAAATGCAGCAACTAAAGAAGATGCAATTAAAGCAGCAAAAGCTTTATCAAATTCTCTTTTAGTTAAAACAGCACTTTTTGGGGAAGATCCAAACTTTGGAAGAATTGCTTCAACAATTGGAGCTTCACAAATAGCTTGTGATGATGAAAAGTTAGTAATTTCTTATAATGATGTTGTAGTATTTAATAAAGGTGAAATCTGTTTTGACTCTATAATTGAGCAAAAAGCTGCAGATGTTCTAAAAAAAGATCAATACAAGATTATTTGTGATATTGGTTTAGGCGATGAGAGTTTTACAGCATATGGTTGTGATTTGGGCTACAAATATGTAGAAATCAATGCAGATTATAGAAGTTAATATTAAGAACTTTTTATATATAATCTCGTTTAAAATTTTAAACAAGGACGGATAATGCTTCACGAACACAGAGATGCAATCGCAGAACTAAGACAAAAAGATGCACATTTTGCTAAAGTTTTTGATAAACATAATGATTTAGATCATGAAATCACAAATTTAGAAAATTCACATGCTGACCAATTTACTATTGAGACAAAGAAAAAAGAGAAATTGAAACTTAAAGATGAAATTTACTCTATGATAGTAAAATACAAAGCTGAAAAATAGTTTTATAATTATTAATAGTTGTAAAAGGAAGTAGAGTTTTTCTCTACTTCCTTTTTTTTTACATATAAAACTATTACTAAGTATAAATTAGATAGAATAAAAACAATTTTTTTAAGAAAAACTTTATATTAAAGGCCTTATTTTATGGAAAACCTTTTTGAGAACCAAGATATTGTAGATATAAATATTGAGGATAGTGTAAAAACTTCATATTTAGATTACTCTATGAGTGTTATTATTGGACGAGCATTACCAGATGCAAAAGATGGATTAAAACCTGTTCATAGAAGAATTTTATATGCAATGCATGATTTGAATTTAACTTCAAAAGTTGCTTATAAAAAATCTGCAAGAATTGTCGGAGATGTTATAGGAAAGTACCATCCACATGGAGATACTTCTGTGTATGATGCACTTGTAAGAATGGCTCAAAGTTTCTCTATGAGAGCACCTTTGGTTGATGGACAAGGAAACTTCGGTTCTGTTGATGGCGATAGTGCAGCTGCTATGAGATATACAGAAGCTAGAATGACAAGAATTGCTGAAGAAGTTTTAAGAGATTTGGATAAAGATACTGTAAACTTTGTTCCAAACTATGATGACACTATGAAAGAACCAGCTGTTCTTCCTACAAGGGTTCCAACTCTTCTATTAAACGGAAGTGAAGGAATTGCAGTTGGAATGGCAACAAAAATTCCACCTCATAATCTAGGGGAGCTTTTAGATGCAATTTTACATTTAATTGATAATCCAAGTGCTGAAGCAATAGATTTAATGGAGTTTATTCAAGGTCCAGATTTTCCAACTGGTGGAACAATTTTTGGAAGAAGAGGAATTGTTGATGCATATAATACTGGACGTGGAAGAGTAAGAATTAGAGCAAAACATCATATAGAATCAAAAGCAAAAAAAGATGTTATTGTTATTGATGAGTTACCATACCAAGTAAATAAAGCAAGATTAATTGAACTTATTGCAAACCTAGCAAAAGATAAGCAAATTGATGGAATTGCAGAAGTTAGAGATGAGTCTGATAGAGAAGGAATTAGAGTAGTAATTGAGCTAAAAAAAGAAGCAATGGCTGAAATAGTTCTTAATAATCTTTATAAATCAACTCCTATGGAGACAACTTTTGGAATTATATTGCTTGCAGTTTACAATAAAGAGCCAAAAGTATTTAATCTTCCAGAAATTTTAAATATTTTCTTATCACATAGAAAAACTGTAATTATTAGAAGAACAATATTTGATTTAGAAAAAGCAAAAGCAAGAGCACATATTTTGGAAGGTTTAAAAATTGCTCTAGATAATATTGATGAAGTTGTAAAAATTATTAGAGCTAGTGCAAATGATACAGAAGCAAAAGATAATTTATCTTCAAGATTTGGTTTAAGTGCAATTCAGTCTCAAGCAATATTGGATATGAGATTAGGAAGATTAACAGGTCTTCAAAGAGATAAACTTGAAGCTGAGTATGCTGAGCTTATGTTATTAATAGCAGAATTAGAGTCAATTTTAAGAAGCGAAGAGAAATTAAATGAGATTATAAAAGAGGAGTTAAATGAGATAAAAGAAAAATTCTCAACTCCAAGAAAAACAGAAATTGAAGACTCTTATGATGAAATTGATATTGAAGATTTAATTCCAAATGAGCCAATGGTAGTTACTATTACTCATAATGGTTATGTAAAAAGAGTTCCTATTAAATCTTATGAGAGACAAAAAAGAGGTGGAAAAGGTAAAGTTGCAGTAACAACTCATGATGATGACTTTATTGAGAGATTCTTTGTAAGTAATACTCACGATACATTGATGTTTGTTACAAATATGGGACAACTTTATTGGTTAAAAGTTTACAAAATTCCAGAAGGAAGTAGAACTGCAAAAGGAAAAGCTGTTGTAAATTTAATTAATTTAAGAGCTGATGAGAAAATTATGGCAATTATTCCAACTCCAGATTTTGATGAATCTAAATCTTTAGTATTCTTTACAAGAAATGGAATCATAAAAAGAACATCACTAAATGAGTTCTCTAATATTAGAAGTAATGGAGTAAGAGCTATTGTTCTTGATGATGCAGATGAGATTGTAACTGCTAAAATTGCAGATGTACAAACTCAATATATTATGATATTCACAAGCCTTGGACAATGTATTAGATTTGAACTTGAAAAAACAAGAGATCAAGGAAGAAGTACAAGAGGAGTTAGAGGTATTAAGTTTAAAATTGATACAGATATTGTTGTAGATGCAGATGTAATTGATAGTGAAGAGCAAGAGATTCTTACAGTTTCTGAAAAAGGAATTGGAAAACGAACAACAATAGAAGAGTATAGACTTACAAATAGAGCTGGTTCAGGTGTTATTGCTATGAAATTATCACCAAAAACTGGAAATATTGTTGGTGAAGTTTTAGTTGATGATACTCAAGATTTAATGCTTTTAACTTCTATTGGAAAAATGATTAGAGTTGATATGCAAACAATTAGAAAAGCTGGAAGAAATACAAGTGGTGTAATAATTGTAAATATGGATAAAGATGATAAAGTTGTATCAATTGCAAAATGCCCAAAAGAAGATGAAGAGATAGAACTTGATGAAAATGGGAATATTATTAGATATAACGAAGATGGTGAAGTAATAGAGACTTCAAAAGATGAAGAAGAAAATTTATTAGATATTATAGATAACAAAGAAGAGGAATAATAAAATGAGAAAGTTTAATGTTGCAGTTGTAGGAGCAACTGGGGCTGTTGGAGAAGAAGTATTTAGAGTTATGGAAGAGTTAAATTTTCCAATTAATAAAGTAATTCCACTAGCAAGTGCTAGAAGTGCTGGCTCTACAATAGAATTTAAAAATAAAGATGTTGTAGTTTTAGAGCTTACTGAAACTGTTTTTGAAGAACAAGAGGTTGAGATTGCGTTTTTTTGTGCAGGTGGAAGTATTTCTGAGAAATTTGCAAAATTTGCAGTGGAAGCAGGAGCTGTTGTAATTGATAATACAAGTCACTTTAGAATGGATCCAAAAGTTCCACTTGTTGTTCCAGAGGTTAATCCAGAAGATATTGGACTTTGGAGAGAGACTGGAATTATTGCAAATCCAAATTGTTCAACAATTCAGATGGTTCAAAGCTTAAAACCACTTGATGATTTATATGGTATTAAAAGAGTAGATGTTTCAACATACCAAGCAGTTTCTGGTGCTGGAAAATCTGGGATGGAAGAGCTAGTTAAACAGATGCAAGATTTCTTTGCATTTAGATTGGACGAAACAGAGATAAAAGCATTTGCACACCAAATTGCACTTAATGTAATTCCTCAAATTGATGTTGCAATGGAGAATGGTTTTACAAAAGAAGAGATGAAAATGGTAAATGAGACTCAAAAAATTATGCACAAAAACTTTGAAGTTGCAGCAACTTGTGTGCGAGTTCCAGTTTTAAGATCTCATAGTGAATCACTAACAGTTACATTTAAAGATGGTGTTGATGTTGATGTAAATGAAGTTAGAAATGCATTAGAGAATTTTGAAAATGTAAAAGTAATAGATGATTTACCAAATAAAAAATACCCAATGCCAATAATCTCTACAGATACAGATTTTACATATGTTGGAAGAATTAGAAAAGATGTTTATGCTTCAAATATAATTCATTATTTCAATGTTGCTGACCAAGTAAGGGTTGGTGCTGCTACAAATGCAGTTAGAATTGGTTTAAAATGGATTGAGCTAGAAAGCGAAATGTAAATGTTTGAAAAATTTTTTGAAAATGCCCTTTGGAAAAGTAGATTTATAGTAATTCTTGCTGTAATTTTTGGTTTTATGGGCTCTGTAATTTTATTTATTGTTGCAAGCGTTGATGTAATTAATGTAGCAAAATTTATTTTTACAACATTTATGGATGGTACTCATCCTGAACATTTTCATGAAGATATTGTCGCTGGAATTATTGGAGCAGTTGATCTATATTTAATAGCTGTTGTTTTGTTGATATTCTCTTTTGGAATTTATGAATTATTCATTTCAAAAATAGATGCAGCTTGTACACCTGAAGATTGTAACTCTATTTTAAATATTAGTTCTCTCGATCAGCTAAAAGATAAAATAGCAAAAGTTATTATTATGGTTTTAGTAGTAAACTACTTTCAAAGAGTTTTACATACAAAGTATGAAACACCGCTTGAGTTACTATATTTTTCACTAGCAATAGTAGCTCTTGCTGTTGGGCTTTACTTTACAGGTAAAGTTGGAAAAAAATAAAAAAAGGAATTAAATTATGTCAAAAATTTTTGTAGATGCATGTTTTAGAAGACCAACTCCTTATACTCCAGTTTGGATGATGAGGCAAGCAGGAAGATATCTAAAAGAGTATATGGAAGTTAGATCAAAAGCAGGAAACTTTTTAAATCTTTGTCATAATCCAAAACTTGCAGCTGAAGTTACTATTCAGCCACTTGATATTGTTGGAGTTGATGCTGCAATTTTATTTAGTGATATTTTAGTAATCCCAAATGAGATGGGAATGCATCTTGAGTTTTTACAAGGAGAAGGGCCTGTTTTTAAAGTTCCAATTAAAACTGAAGCTGATTTGGATAAACTAATTGGAGGAGAAGAAGCTGCTAATAAATTAACTTATGTTTATGAAACTATAAAACTTTTAAAACAGCAACTGCCTGAAGATAAAGCTTTAATTGGTTTTACAGGAGCACCTTGGACCTTAGCAACTTATATGATTGAAGGGCAAGGAACAAAAACATATAATCTTTGTAAAAAAATAATGTACTCAAATCCAGAGTTTTTACATAAAATTTTAAGAAAAGTAACAGATGTTGTTAAATTTTATTTAGAAAAACAGATAGAAGCAGGGGCAGATGTTGTTCAAATATTTGATTCATGGGCATCTGCAATTGAACCTGGTCGTTATGATGAGTTCTCTTGGAAATATATGGTTGAAATTGCAGAGTATATAAAAGAGAGATACCCACATATTCCTGTAATTATGTTTCCAAAAGGAATTGCTGCATTTATTGAAAGAGGGCTTGTTTATGGAAACTTTGATGTATTTGGAGTAGATTGGGGAACACCAATGGCACTTGCTAAAGAGAAACTTGGAAGTAAATATGTACTTCAAGGAAATATGGAACCATGTAGATTGTACTCTAAAGAAGAGACTACAAAATGTGTTGAAGCAATTCAAAATGTTATGAAAGGTGAGGGGCATATATTTAACTTAGGTCATGGTATATTACCAGATGTTCCAGTTGAAAATGCAATTCATTTTGTAAAAGAGTGTCAAAGAGTAAGTAAAAAGTAGTAAATGATTACTAATTTTAAAGTTACTTTGTAATAAATTTATTAAATTTATAAATTTATTACAAAAACTCTTGACAATAAAATTTATTTTTACTATAATTCCACCCCATTAACGATAAAGAAAAATTCCGGCATAGCTCAGCGGTAGAGTAGATGACTGTTAATCATTTGGTCCCTGGTTCGATCCCAGGTGCCGGAGCCATTTTTTATTTTAATGATTTTAATTTCCGGCATAGCTCAGCGGTAGAGTAGATGACTGTTAATCATTTGGTCCCTGGTTCGATCCCAGGTGCCGGAGCCATTTTATAATTTTATTAAAAATTAGAGTTCTTTAAAATATGTATGAAGTTTAGGAAGTAATCTTTGTAAACTAAATATAATGATTGTTAAAAGTAAAAAATTGAACAAGATATAAATAGAGATATTTATTAACTTGTCTATAAATTTGAGTGATAATTTTGTAATTAAGTAATTAAAAACAAAAATGTCAGTTTCAACTACTACA
>NZ_CFAFZJ010000016.1:0-36419 GCF_983172305.1 Arcobacter thermotolerans | reverse complement strand
GCAGAAGCAGTAGATGATATGTTTAAAGAGGATCCAGAAACATTTGTTGTAACAATGTCAAATGTATCAGCTCCATCATATGAAAAAGTAGAAATAGGAAATACAGTTGTAAATACAACAATTACTGATGATAAAGATACAGTATATGTGGATGTTACTGCATCTTCGACTAATTTAATTGAAGGTGCTGAAGTTATTTATACAGTTACTTTAAGAAATCAAGATGGATTAGAAGTAAAAAAGCATGGTGGATTAAATATTACTTTAAGTAATGGAGTAAAAATCGAAATTCCAGCAGGTCAAATTTCGGCAAGTTCAGATTATGTAAAAATAAATACTGTTGGAAGTAATACTATAAAAGTTGAAAATATTAAAGAAATTGCAACAGCTGATTCTGGAAAACAGTTTGAAGATATTCAAGCTGGGAAAACAGTAACAGTGAATGTTAGTAGTTCAACTCTTAAAAATGATACAGCAATAGCTACTGAAAATGGTAGTGAAAATGTTGCTTCAGAGGATAGTCTTGATACAATAAATGGTAAAAATGATGGACAAACTGCATCAGGAAATGTATTAGATAATGATACTAATGCATATAAAGTTTCAAAAATCACTTTTGAGGGAAGTACTAAACCTGTTAGTAACGATGGTACAGAAATAATAGGTAAATATGGAACATTAACTATTAATAGTAAAGGTAAATTTACATATAAAGTAAATGATGAGAATCCTGATGTTGATAAATTAAATGTTGGTGATAAATTAGCTGATAACTTTACATATGTTACATCAGATGGAAAAACAGCTGTTTTAACTGTTGAAGTTGAAGGAAGAAATGATGCTCCGATCATAAGTAAAATTGAAACAAATGGAGTTACATTGACTGGAATTTATAATGATTATCAAAAAGATAACATTACTAAAGATATCACAGCTCATGATTTATTAAAAGAGGATAAAGGAGTTATTTTTAATAATGAAAATAGTAATTTATCTATGAATTTAGGAAATTCTGGAACTGATGTATCAATAAGTTATTTAGGTGGAAATGGTTCATATAAAAATATTTTAGGCTTCTATGAAATAGATGCAAATGGAAATAAGATAAATTTAAAAATTATGCATATTGATAAGAATTCAAATTTTGAGAATTTATCTAGTAATCCTCAAGAACTTACACAGTTAAAAAATTTTAAAGGAGAAATAGGATTCTTTTTAATATCTGATGGGTACTCAAATAAAGACATCAAAGATGCTATAGATAATAATTGGGCGATGACTGTTGATAAATCTAATAACATAATATTTAAAAAAGGTAATTACACAGTTAAAGCTGATAAAGTTTTTTATAGTAATGAAACATCAAATAATGATGGACTAGACCATACTATTGCACTAAAACAAAATAATGGATTAATTATAGGTTTTGAGGATCAATATGGTGGAGGAGATAAGGATTATGATGACTTTGTTATATCTGTTAAATTTACTCCATCAGAATCTTTATCGAATAAATTATTTACGAATATAGATTTTAGTGATGTAGATGATACTAATCTTTCAGAAGCAACAGTAACTCTTACAAATGCAATTGATGGTGATAAAATTAATATAGCAGGAGATTTAAAAGAGGGTATAACATATACAACTGAGTACAAAGATGGAGAATTAATCATCAAATTTATTGGAGAGGCTTCTCATGAAGCTTATGAAGAAGCTTTGGAAGCTATTAGATTTTCAACAAAAAATAGTGAAAATGAAAGAGAACTTAAATTTGATATAGAGATTAAAGATCCTAATGGTAAAACTGATAAAAATAGTGTAGTTATTATAGGTAAAGGTTTTGATAATGATGCTCCTACTATTGATAATGAATCAGTTCAAACAAATGAAGATGTTCCTTATACTTTCTCTAAAGAAGATTTTAAATCATATGTTGATAAGAATGATGATAGTATAGAAACTATAAGAATAGTTACTTTACCAAAATCAGAAACAGAAGGTGTTTTAAAATATGATGGTGAAGTGCTTACTGTTGGTAAAGAAATAAAAGTTACAGATTTAGGAAAGTTGGTATTTGAGCCAGTTGCTAATAGTGATAAAGATGCTAGTTTTACATTCCAAGTAAGTGATTCAAGAGGAGCTTATAGTGATATAAAAACTATGAGTGTTGGAGTTATTGCAGTTGCAGATGCACCAACTGTTAGTATAAATATCACACCAAGTTCAGATAATTCAACTTCAACTGGAAATAGTGGTTATAAAGATGGTGATATTTGGGAAATAGAAGATAAGAAATTGAAATTATTACAAACACAAGAACCCGCAGGACAAAATAATAATAGAGAAAGGTATACAGGTAATAATGATGACAACATTGTAAAATTCTCTCATTTAAATAATGGAAAGGTATACCTTAAAGGAGGAGATGATTATTTTTATTCAAATCAAAATGCAAAAGTACAATTAGATCTTGGAGAAGGAAATAATCAGGCACATTTTAATAGCGATATGGAAGGAGAAGTTAAAGGATTAGGAGGAGATGATACTCTTATAATAAAGAGTAGTGTTAAAAATAATGCTACTATTGATTTAGGAGATGGAAATAATACTATTAGTATAGGTACAACTTTTAATGGTAATATTACAACTGGAAAAGGAAATGATACTATAATTATTGGTTCAAATATCAATAATAAAGGAGCTACAATTAATACTGGGGCTGGTAATGATTTTGTACAAATCCATGGAGAGATTAATAATCAGTTTGGAAAAGTAAATCTTGGTGAAGGGAATGATGGATTTAGATATAACCCAGAAAAGTGGAATGCAGGAAATGAAAATGCAATAGATGGTGGAAAAGGATTTGATACATTATATTTGAAAGGAAATTCTACAGATTATTATGTATATACAAAAGATGAAAATATAGGAAAACAATATGGAACATTACATGTTAATGGTGGCGGTATATATATGATTTCTTGGGAAACATTTTCAAAATTAAATAAAGATAGTGAAGGATTTGCACAAAAAGAATTTTATATAACTAATGATTATTATGATACAAATAGAGCATTAAAAGTTACAAACTTTGAATCTGTATCATTTGGTGATGGAACAATTATAGGAAAAGAAGAAACATCAACAGTTTACAAATATGATATTACAGTAAATGCACAACTTACTGATAAAGATGGAAGTGAAAAACTATCTGATGTTACTATAAAAAATATTCCAAATGGTTCAACACTATATAATGGTGAAGTAAATGAAGCAAATAAACTCACTGCAAATCCTGATGGAAGTTATACTATAAAAGTAGATGCAAATGGTGAAGCTAAACTTTCTTTAACAAGTGAGAGTGAAATTTCACAAGATAAATTAGATGATGTTCAAGTAAGTGCTACTTCAACAGATAAATCTACTGATGGAACGAGCGAAGTTTCACAAGCTATTTCATTTGATGGAAGTGGTGATATTGATTTATCAAATCTAAAAAATATTTCAGAGATAAATTTAGATAATGGTAAAAAAAATAAATTAAGTTTAACTTTAGAGGATGTTTTAAAAATGAGTGGAGATGACAATACTATCAAGATTTCTGGAGATGCTTCCGATAAGGTTGCATTAAAAGGTGAAAATGATTGGACAAAATCTCAATCTACTATAACTGAAGATAATAAAACATTTGATGTTTATAGTGGAAGTGTTGGAGATCAAACTGTTCAAGTAAAAGTTGAACAACCAATTTCAGATGGTATTACAAACTAATCTTCTTAGAAATGAGGCAAAGCCTCATTTCTTATATTAAATATTAAGCTCAAAAAACTCTTCACTAATTTTTTCATATTTTGCAACAGAACAAGATATTTTTATAGCATTTGAATAATCTTTAAATTCATCTATAAAAAGTTTTTTTAGCTTTTCAACTTCTGCTGTTCTAAATATAAAAAATCCTAATATTTCAGTTTTCCTCTCACCTGCTTTTTCTATTCCAAAGCTATCAAATTTCCAGTTTACACCTTTTGAAAAGAAAAAAACTTCACTAACTCTTTTTTCAAGTTCATCTCTTACATTTTGGTTGAACTCTTTTAAATGTATATAAAATGCAACATTATAGTTGTATTGAGATTGTACTAAATCATCTAAAATTTTACTCATTTTACGCCTTTTTTATTTGTTTTTTATATGTTATCAATATTTTGCTACAATTTTTCTTCAATATATAGAAATATTAAAATTTTGTTAATAAAGTTATAATAACATTCATAAATTCTTATTCAAGGGAAAGCATTGCAGATTATCAAAACTATATTTTTACTATTTTTTATAACACTTTTTTTAAGTTCATGTGAGCAAAAAAATGATGGAAATCAAAAAGCACAAAATCCAATAGAAGTAGGGTATATAAATCCTAAAAAAGAGCCAATAAATCTTGAAATTGAACTTATAGGAACAGTAAAAGCAAAAGAGTTGGCGCTTGTTCGCCCTCAAGTTTCTGGAATCATTGAGAAACAACTTTTCAAAGAGGGAAGTTTTGTGAAACAAGGTGATATTTTGTACAAAATTGATAGTGCTAGTTATAAAGCTACTTTAAATCAATCACTTGCTTTATTAAATAGTGCAAAGGCTAGTTTGATAAGTGCTGAGGCAAAGAGTAAAAGAGCAGAAGAGCTTTTAAAATTTGATGGAATTTCAAAACAAGAAGCAGATGAGATAAAAGCTTCATATTTGCAAGCTAAAGCTTTGGTTGAACAAAGAGCTGCAGAGCTTGAAAATGCAAAAATAGATTTGAATAGATGTGAGATAAAAGCACCAATTAGCGGATATATTGGTATTTCAAATGTTACTGTTGGAGCTTTGGTAAATGCAAATCAAAGTGAAGAGCTTGTAAATATAAGAGATACACAAATAGTTTTTGTAGATTTATCACAATCATACAATGAGATTTTAAATCTAAAATCAATTGGTGATTTAGAAGATGATATTGAAGTTAGTTTGAAGTTTGACAACGGCTTTGAGTATCCAATAAAAGGAAAACTAGAAGCAAGAGAGTTAAGTGTAGATGAGAGTAGTCAAACAGTAACTTTAAGAGCTGTATTTAATAATCCAAACAATCTTTTATTATCGGGAATGATGACAAAAGCAATTTTAAAAAGCAAAAAAAGTATTGATGGATTTTTAATTCCACAACAAGCAGTTTTAAGAGATCAAAAAGCAAACCCAATCGTTACTCTTGTGACACCTGAAAATAAAACTATCACAAAAATAGTAAAAATACAAAGATCAGTAGGTAACAAATGGCTTATTCTTGATGGTTTAGAGGAGAGTGATAAAATTGTAGTTGAAGGACTAAATAAGATAAATAGTAGAAGTGTAGTCTCTTTAAAAGATTTAAACTCTCAATACAAAGATTAAGAAATGATTGCAAAATTTTTTATTTTTCGTCCAATTTTTGCTTGGGTTATTTCACTTATTATTATGATAAGTGGGGTTATTAGTCTATATATTTTGCCAGTTGAACAGTACCCAGATATTGTTCCACCTCAAATAAATATAAATGCTTCATATAGTGGAGCAGATGCCCAAACAGTAGAAAATAGTGTAACTCAAATAATTGAACAACAACTAACTGGTCTTGATGGAATGCTATATTTCTCTTCAAGTTCAAGTAGTGCAGGAAATTCTAGAATAAAAATCACTTTTTCTCAAGAAGTAAATGCTGATATTGCTCAAGTTCAAGTACAAAATAAGGTAAATCAGATTTTATCAAGACTTCCAGAAGATGTACAAAGACAAGGTGTAAGAGTTTTTAAATCTCAAAGCGATTTTTTGATGATGGCATCTGTGTATGATTCAACTGGTTTGGCTGATAAAACAGATATTAGTGATTTTTTGGTAAGTAATCTTCAAGATAGTATTTCAAGAATTGAAGGTGTTGGAGATGTTCAGGTTTTTGGTGGTCAGTATGCTATGAGAATTTGGCTAGATCCATATAAGCTAGAAAAATATAAACTAATCCCAAAAGATGTAGAAAATGCTATAAATGCTCAAAACTCACAAGCAAGTGCTGGAAGATTAGGAGCAATGCCTACTTTGGATAACCAACAACTCTCTGTGGTGGTTACTGCAAGAAGTATGTTTAGAAATGTTGGTCAATTTGAAAATATTGTTTTGAAATCAAATTTAGATGGAAGTGTTGTAAAGATAAAAGATATTGCTAGAGTTGAAATAGGGGCTCAAAGTTATAGTAATGTTACAGCTTTAAATGGTTTTCCAGCATCTGGAATATCTATTCAGCTTGCAAGTGGAGCAAATGCGGTAGCCACTTCGAATAGAGTAAAAGAGTTTTTAGCTCAGAGTGAAAATATGTTGCCACAAGGTTATAAAATAGCCTATCCTAGAGATACAACAAGTTTTATAGAAGCTTCGATAAATGAAGTTGTAAAAACTTTAGTAGAAGCAATTGTTTTAGTAATTCTTGTAATGTTTTTATTCTTAAAAAGTTTTAGAGCTACTCTTATTCCTGCTATTGCAGTTCCTGTTGTGCTTTTGGGAACTTTTGCTATTTTAAATATTTTTGGTTACACAATAAATACTTTAACAATGTTTGCTTTGGTTCTTGCAATTGGGCTTTTGGTAGATGATGCTATTGTTGTTGTTGAAAATGTTGAAAGAAATATGAATGAAAAAGGTTTAAATCCAAAAGAGGCAACTATTCTATCCATGCAAGAGGTAACCAGTGCATTAATAGGAATTACAACTGTTTTATCTGTTGTATTTTTACCTATGGCATTTTTTAGTGGAAGTACAGGGATAATTTATAGACAATTTTCTATTACAATAATCTCATCTATGGTTTTATCAGTAATTGTTGCTTTAACTTTAACTCCTGCTTTATGTTCAACTATTTTAAAACCACATAAAAAAAATGAAGATAAAACGCAAGAAAAAAATAGTGGATTTTTCTTTTGGTTTGATACAAAATTTGAAAACTTTACAAATAAGTATAAATTTTGGGTTGAAAAATTACTCTATAGTCAAAAAAAGTGGATAATCTTTTATGTTGTGATAATCATATCCTCGGGATATATTTTTATAAAGCTACCTACTAGTTTTTTACCAAAAGAGGATCAAGGAAGTTTGATGATACAGTACACTTTGCCTGTTGGTGCGGTTGCTTCTAGAACAGTTGATGTTGCAAATGTAGTAAGAGATTATTTTATGATAGAAGAAGCAGATGCTTTAAATACTATATTTACAATCTCTGGATTTAGTTCAAGAAGTAGTGGACAAAATGTAGGAACTGCTTATGTATCATTAAAAAATTGGGATTTAAGAGATAAATCAAATCATGTAGATGAGATAAGTAAAAGAGCTACAAAAGCTTTTAATGACCCAAATAGCAAATATTTTATAAGAGATGCAAGAGTTTTTGCTATAAACCCTAGTGTTATTCAAGGTTTAGGAAGTAGTGATGGTTTTGAATTCCAATTATTAGGTAGCTCAAATCTTTCTAGAGAAGGTTTAAGAGAAGTAAAAGATAAAATAATAGAAGAGGCAAATAAAAATCCAAATATAAACTCAATAAGAGCAGATGGAACAGAAGAGTCACCACAATTAAAAATATCTTATGATACAAACAAAGCCTTATCTTTAGGATTGGATTTAAAAAATATTGATAACACATTAAGTGCAGCTTGGGGTGGAACTTATGTAAATGATTATATCGATAAAACTAGAATAAAAAGGGTTTATATTCAAGCTGATGCTCCTTTTAGAAGTAGTCCTGAAGATTTATATAAATGGAAAGTAAGAAATAGTAGTGGATTAATGGTTCCTTTTAGTGAATTTAGTTCATTTTCTTGGGTTTATGCACCTGAAGAGCTAACACGATTTAATGGATTTATCTCTTATGAAATTCAAGGAAGTGCAGCAACTGGAGTTAGCTCTGGTGTTGCTATGAATGAGATGGATAAAATTGCAAATGAAAATGCAAATGGAACAATGCATACATATAGTGGAGCTTCGTATCAAGAAAGGCTTGCAAGTAATCAAACTTTGATTTTATATGGAATTTCTCTTTTGGTTATATTTTTATGTTTAGCTGCACTTTATGAGAGTTGGAGTGTTCCTTTCTCTGTTTTATTGGTTGTTCCTTTGGGAGTTTTTGGAGCTGTTTTAAGTATATATTTTAGAGACCTAAGCAATGATGTATACTTCCAAGTAGCACTTTTAGCAGTTATGGGACTTGCAAGTAAAAATGCAATTTTAATTGTTGAGTTCATAAACAGTGCATATAAAAATGGTATGCCTTTAATCGAAGCTGCTATAAAAGGTGCAAAACTAAGACTAAGACCAATTATCATGACATCTTTAGCTTTTATTGCTGGAATTATTCCACTTGCAATATCAAGTGGAGCTGGAGCAAATAGTAGAATTGCAATAGGAACTGCAATTTTAGGTGGAACAATAAGTGCAACAATTTTGGCAATATTTTTTGTACCACTATTTTTTGTAATAATTACAAAACTATTTTCAAAAGGAGTTAAAAATGATTAGAAAATCTATAAGCCTTGTAGTTTTATCAATGCTTTTTAGCTCTTGTGTATCTTTGGCTCCAAAATTAGATATAAATAGCGATGAGGTAGTTGCTAAAAGTTTTAAAAACTATCAAATAGCTGAAGATAATTCAAATATTAGTTTAAATAGTTTTTTAATAGATGAAAATTTAAAAACTCTTGTAAATCTTGTTTTGGAAAACAATAAAGATATAAAAATTGCACTTTTAAGAGTAGAAGAGTCAAAATCACTTTATAGAATAGAAGAGTCAAATCTTTATCCAAAAATAGATGCAAATGGTAGTTTTTCTAGAGATAAAAAAGAAGAAATCATAAAAAACAACTATAAAGCATCTGTTGGAACTGTTTTTGAACTAGATTTATTTGGTAAAAATAGAAGTTTAAATGATGCTGCTAAAAATAGTTTTTTAGCAACTCAATATGCTCTTAGTTCAACAAAACTATCTTTAGTTTCACAAACTATAAATTCATATTTAAGTTTAGCAACTAATATTGAAAATCTAAATTTACAAAAAAAGATATATGAAAATTTAAGTAGTGTTTATGAATTGACACAAAAAAAGTTTACAGCTGGAGTTATTGGTAAAGAAGATGTACTTTCTAGTTTTGCTATGTTAAAAGAGAGTCAAAATGAGATAATTGCTTATGAAAATCAAATTCAAATTGATATAAATTCTCTTGAATTACTTTTAGGTTATACTTTAGATGAAAGTTTAATTCCAAATAGTTTAAAAAAAGATGATAGTTATTTAGCTTTAGTAAAATCTGGAATTAGTTCAAATGTTCTTTTAAATCGTCCTGATATAAAAGAGTTAGAGTATCAGTTACGAGCAAAAAATGCAAATATTGGAGCAGCAAGAGCTGCATTTTTCCCAACTATTGCTCTTACAGCCAATACAGGATATTCTAGTTCTAGTTTGAATAATCTTTTTTCCACTCCAAATAGTTTTTGGCAAATAAGTCCATCTATAAATCTTCCAATATTTACAGCAGGTGAAAATAGTGCAAAGCTTGATTTGAGTGAAACTCAAAAAGAGATAGCTTTAAATGAGTATCAAAAAAGTATTCAAACAGCTTTTAAAGAGGTAAGTGATGCTTTGATGGTGCGAAAAAATATCTATACAAAACTTCAAAATCAAAAAGAGCTAACAGCTTCTATAGAAGATGCATATAATATTGCTTTAAATTCCTATAAAATAGGTTATGGAAGTTACCTAAATATGCTTATAGCTCAAAAAGCATATATAAACTCACAAAAAACTTTGACACAAACTTATCTTGAAGAGCTTGAAAATAGGGTTGAAATTTTTAAAACTTTAGGCGGAGAAATAGAGTGAAAAAACTCTATGGAAGCCTAATTTTTTTCTTCTATTTTTTTAAATATCCTATTGTGATTTATATCTTAATTTGTTTTTATCAAAATATCTCTATTTCAATTTTTATCTATATTTTGGGAGTTATTAGCCTTTTTCTAATTATTAAAGATATGATAAGTTTAATAATAAAAAGAGATAAAAATATATAAGAATCCTTTTATTTATTATAGGATAGCATAGTTCTTACAAGAGAAAAAGGGAACATATTATTGAAAAAAATTATACTACTCATAGAATTAAAAATCATAAAGTAATTCTTCATTCATTCATAACAAACATAAAAAGGAGAGGAAAAATAAATATTTTTTTTCCAATATCAAGATTCTTTAACATAAGATAGCCTTTTATATAGAATAAAAATAATAATATATCTTTTTATTCTATATTTTATTGATAAAAATCAATATTTTTTGGCTAAATTATGGTACTTATTTTTATTTAAAAGCTCTCCCATTCATCATCTTTAGATTTTGTAGCCTCTATTTTATTTGTAACAAACTTTTCAGTTTTTTTAGTTTCATTTTTTATAATAACTTTTTCTTCTCTATTTAAATTTTTTCTACTCTCTTCAACTATCTTATCTTTACCTAAAAATCTTTTTTCTAAAACATCTTCTACAATATGTTTTGAGATACTGTCAGTTTCATTTGCTATATCTTGAGTTTTTGAAGCAATAATTGCATTTTGTTGAGTTTTTTGATCAAGCATTGTAACAGTATCGTTGATTTGAGAAATTCCCGCTTGTTGCTCTTTACTTGCATTTGAAATCTCATTTATCATTTGTGATGATTTATCAATATTAGTTAAAAGCTCTTCGTAATCTTTTATCATTAAATCAGAGATATTTTTTCCCTCTTGTGCTTTTGAAGTTGCCATCTCTACAGTATCTTTAATCTCTTTTGCAGCTTCTTCACTTCTTGTTGCTAGGTTTCTTACCTCTTGTGCAACAACAGCAAACCCTTTTCCAGCTTCTCCAGCAGTTGCAGCTTCAACAGCAGCATTTAGTGAAAGAATATTTGTTTGGAAAGCAATTTGATCAATTACTGCTATTGCTTCATTTATATGTGTTACTTGATTTGTAATTTCATCCATAGCAACAGCAGTATTTCTTGCCATCTCTTGACCTTTTTTAGCTGAGTTACTTACTTCATTTGAGTAACCTGACATTTGAATAACATTGTTAGAATTGCTTATAACTGTGCTTGTAATCTCTTCTAGTGCAGCTGCTGTCTCTTCAAGACTTGCAGCAGCTTCGTTTGAGCTTTGATTTAGAGTATGTACATTGTCTATTAAAGTTTTTGAAGAGTTTTCAAGTCTTATACCATTTTCTAAACTATCTTTTAACATTGAAACAATAGCTTCTTGAAGTGCATTTATTCCATTTATCATTTTTTCAAGAACTCCACCCTCTTCATCTTCATCACCAAGTTTTAATACAGGTCGATAATCATAAGCAGAGTAAGAGGCTAAAACTTTATTGATATCTTCAAATCTATCTTTTGTGTGAATAATCATCTTATTTAACTCATTTTTAAACTCTTCAAGAGAAGCATTTGGAGTTGATTTATCTATTGTTTGAGAATACCAACCATTTCTCACTCTAATCATAACTTTCTTTGCTTCATCTATTAGTTCATTATCTTTTTCTATAGTATCTTGAACTATATCTATATTTTCATTGATAAGTTTAGCCATATCACCAAACTCATCTTTAGAACTAGCATCAAGTATTGTTATATCATTTGATTTTCTATTTAAGAAATTAAAGAAGCTTAAAAGCCCATCTTTGAAGTTTTTTAAAGAACCAGCTATGCTATTTGAAATCATTATAGATATAAAAATAAAAATTCCTATAGCAAAAACTGCAACTAAAGATAGATTAGTTGTAAGTTTAATAATAGCATCATCTCTTATATCTGCATTTCTACTATTCATCTGCTCATAGTTTTTTTCAACATTTTGAGCTATTTTAATCATATTTTTCATAGTTTCACTAAACTCTGCTCTTGTCTCTTCTTTGTTTGTTGCAAAAGAGTGTTTAGCAAGAACTTCAACACCTGCTAAATAATCTTTTATATCTTTTACTACAACATCACACAAATCTTTATTCTCTTTTGATGCAAAAAGCTCTTTTAGTGTAAGTGTTTCATCAATAAGCTTTGTCCACTGTTTATCTATCGCATCTTTTCCACTTGGTGTTGGAATTAACATAAATTGGTAGATAGTGATTCTAGCTTTTAGAAGTTCATCAATTAAAAGAGTAGTTTGTGAAGATATTTTAATTCTATCTTGTACAAAACTAATAGATGAGCTATATATAATTGCTGTTACTATTGTAGCTATTATAAAAATAGCTGGAAACAAAGCTAATTTTGTTTTTGTTGATAAGTTTTTAAACATAAATTTTCCTTATAAATAATTAATTTTGGAATTTTATCTATATTTATTTATAAATTCGCTTTAACTTGCTTATCTATAAATATTTGATTAAATATTTGCCAAATTTTTCCCTACCAAATAACCACTAGCCCAAGCAAAATGAAGATTGTATCCACCTCTATTTCCAACAATATCCAAAACCTCTCCAGCAAAATATAGATTTTTTATTAATTTACTCTCAAAAGTTTTATTATCTACTTCACAAGTTTTAACTCCACCACCACTTGCTTCCGCATGAGAAAATCCTTGAGTATCTACAACTTTTAACTTCCACGAATTTAGCTGATGAGCCAAAGCTTTTATCTGCTTTGTATTTATTTCACTTGCTTTTGTTTCAAGTGGGATTTTATAAATATCAAGTAAAACTGGTGCTATTTTATTTGATACAAGTCCAAGTAAAATATCAACTGCTCTTTGATTTTCCAAATTTTTAAACAAAGTTTGTATTTGATTTGCCAAATCATTTGGATTTGTTTTAGGAAAAAAATTAACTCTAAGTTCAACATCATAAAATTGTGTTAAAGCCAAAACAGCTCTTTGAGAAATATCTAAAATAGCAAATCCTGATACTCCATAAGCTGTAAACAGCACATCTCCTAAAATCTCTTGTTCAAAACTACCATTTATATATAAACTCACACTGCACTCTTTTTTTACACCTTGAAGTTTTCCATTATAAGAGTTTTTTGTTTGAAGCCCAACCAAAGATGGATAAGTTTGGTTTATAGAGTGTCCAAACTTTGTAGCAATTTCAAGCCCTATTTCAGTTGCATTTAGTTGAGGAGCTGCACCTAAACCTGAACTTATCACAACTTTATCATAGTTTTTATACTCTTTATTCGCTGTTTTTACTACAAATTTATCATCTATTTTTTCTATACTTTCAATAAAATGCTCACAAAAAAGATTTATTTTCAAATCTTCTAAAGCTAAAGAAAAAAGATTTACAACTGATTTTGCCTCATTTGATAGTGGATAAACCTTACCATTTTCTTTAATATCAAGTAAAAGACCAACAGTTTTGCAAAATTTAAGAAATGCTTTAAAATCAAACTCTTTTAGAGCAAAATCTACGAAAGTTGGACTCTCTCCCAAATAGTTTTTTGAAGATATTGAGGTATTTGAGATATTACATCTTCCATTTCCACTTGCAAGAATTTTTTTACCTATGCTTTTATTTGCATCAAAAATATCAATCTCTATATTTTTATTTAATCTTTTTGCTGTGATTGCCGCTATTATTCCAGAAGCTCCACCACCTATTATTGCTATTTTCAAAATTTTCCTTTAATAAAAAACTGCAAACCAAATAGTTGGTTCATCAAGGCTTGTAAATTTAACTCTATGCTTTTTAAAAGCCTCTATATTTAAACAATCACCCTTATTTAGTTCTACTTCAAAATCTTCAAACTCTAAAATAGCATATCCGCTCAAAAGTAAAATATACTCACTTTTTTCTTGTTCATACCAAAAATTTTCAGGAGATTTTTGTCCATTTGATACAATTTTTTCTATTTTTATTTTATCGTTTTTAAAAATTTCAAAAAATTTCTCTTCACTTTTATCTATAGGAATCTCTTTAAAAATATTATATTTTTCTATCAATTTTATCTTCTTAGTTCTTATTTTATAGTATTCTAACAAAAAATTACTTAAGTAGTTTGGAATAGTTGATTAAATTACTTTAGATAATCCAATAAGCCTATAAATACTATAATCATATAAATTTGATTAAAAGACTTGACATTATAAAAAAAAGATATTATAATTCCAACATATTTAAAGTTGATTAATTTAAAAAGGATAAAAAATGCAAAAAGATACAATTGCAATTCATGCAGGTTATGATAAAAAAAGTGGAAATGGTGAGATGGCAATTCCTATTTCGCAAACAACAGCTTATGCTTTTAGAGATGCAGAACATGCGGCAAACTTATTTGCACTAAAAGAGTTAGGACCTATTTATACAAGATTAAATAATCCTACAAATGATATCTTAGAACAAAGATATGCTCAACTTGAAAATGGTGCTGCTGCACTTGTAACTGCAAGTGGTGCAAGTGCAATTTTTTATGCAATAGCAAATATAGCAGAAGCTGGAGATAATATTTTAATCTCTGATAAACTATATGGTGGAAGTGTAACTTTGTTTCATTTTACATTAAAAAGATTTGGAATTAGTGTAAAAACATTCAAAAGTGATGATGCTTCTGATTTAGAGAGTTTGGTTGATGATAAAACAAAAGGTATATTTTTTGAATCATTATCAAACCCTCAAATTGCAATTCCTGCTATTGAAAAAATTGTTGAAGTAGCAAAAAAATATGGAATTATAACTATTTGTGACAATACAGTTGCAACTGCTACTTTATTTAATCCAATTTCATGGGGAGTTGATGTTGTAGTTCACTCTACAAGTAAATATACAAGTGGAAACGGTACAGCTTTAGGTGGAGTTATAGTTGAAAGAGATGGTCTAGCAGAGTTTTTCAAAAAAAATAGTGCAAGATATCCTCAGTTTACAACTCCTGATGCTTCTTATCACGGACTTGTTTATACAGATGTTCCACTTCCAAACTTTTGTTTAAGAGCTAGGCTATCACTTTTAAGAGATATTGGAGCAACTCCTGCACCATTTAATTCATGGCTTTTAATTCAAAGTTTAGAAAGTTTAAGTTTAAGAGTTGAAAAACACTCTAATAATGCTTTAAAAGTTGCTGAGTTTTTACAATCACATCCAAAAGTAAAAAAAGTTAGTTACCCAGGATTAAAAGGTGATAAGTATTATGATAAAGCACAAAAATATTTTAAAAATGGACTTGCAAGTGGTCTTATATCTTTTGAGGTAAGTAGTTTTGAAGAGGCTAAAAAAGTTATTGATAGTGCAAAACTGTTTAGCATAGTTGTAAACATTGGAGATAGTAAATCTTTAATTGTTCACCCAGCTTCAACTACTCACTCTCAAATGAATGAAGAGGATTTACTAAAAGCTGGAGTTACTCCTGTAACAGTTAGGCTATCTATTGGGCTTGAAGATAGTGCTGATTTGATTGAAGATTTGAATCAAGCATTAAACAAGTAGTTTGATATGCCATTGATTTCAACAAAGGGGGTGTATGGTTTGGCTGCTATTTATGAGTTAAGCAAACATAAAGATGATACTCCCATGCAAATAAAGGATATTTCAGCAAATGCTTCAATTCCTCAAAACTACTTGGAGCAGCTTTTAAGTAAACTTAGACGAGCTGATTTATTAATAAGTACAAGAGGAGCAAGAGGTGGATATCTTTTGGCAAAAAGTCCAAAAGATATAAAGATAGTTGATATTTTAATCGCCCTTGAAGATGATATAAAAATTGTTGATTCAAAGGTTGATAACCCGATATTAAATCTATTTTTTGAAGAGTCAAAAGAGAAAACAAAAAGAATTTTTGATTTGACTTTGGCTGATTTAGATAAATATGAGGGAAAATATAATGAGTTTTTACATTATAATATATAGTAGGTTTTTCTCTAAGAGAATTTAACGATTTAACAAATTAATAATAGATTTAAAAAAATTTGAAAGGTAAATAGTATGAAATATGCAAATAATGTAACAGAATTAGTAGGAAACACTCCATTAGTAAAACTACAAGATGCAAGTAATATAAGTGGAGCTACAGTTTTAGGTAAATGTGAATTTATGAATCCAAGCTCAAGTGTAAAAGATAGAATTGGAACAAATATGATAAAAGTTGCTCTTAAAGATGGTCTTATAAATAAAGAATCAACTTTAATAGAGCCAACAAGTGGAAACACTGGAATTGCACTTGCAAGCGTTAGTGCAGCTTTAGGATTAAAACTTGTACTTGTAATGCCAGCTTCAATGAGTATTGAAAGAAGAAGACTTCTTCAAGCTTTAGGTGCTAAATTAGTTCTTACTCCTGCTGAAAAAGGGATGAAAGGTGCTATTGAAAAAGCTAATGAGATAAAAGATGAAACTCCAAATTCAATTATCTTACAACAGTTTCAAAATGCTTCTAACCCAGCAATACATAGAGAGACAACAGCGCAAGAGATTTTAAAAGATACAGATGGAAAAATTGATATTTTTATAGCTGGTGTTGGAACAGGCGGAACTCTAACAGGTGTTGGTGAAGTTTTAAAAGCACATAACCCAAATATAAAAATAATTGCAGTTGAGCCAGAAGCATCGCCTGTATTAAGTGGAGGTAACCCAGGACCACATAAAATTCAAGGAATTGGGGCTGGATTTGTACCTGATGTTTTAAATACAAAAATTTATGATGAGGTAATAAAAATAGCAAATGATGATGCAATTGAAAGTTCAAGAGAGTTAGCAAGAACAGAAGGACTTTTAGTAGGAGTATCTTCAGGTTCAAATGCTCTTGCAGCAAAAATAGTTGCTTCAAGACCAGAAAACAAAGGTAAAACAATAGTAACAATTCTTTGTGATACAGGTGAGAGATATTTAAGCTCTGGTTTATATGACTATATAGAAGAATAATTCTTCTATATGGCTTGAATTTAGGAAATTTATGCACGAAAAACCATATAGATCGGTCGCAAAAGCAATTTCTTGGCGAACGGTTGGAACACTAGATACTATTATAGTATCTTATTTTATAACAGGGAATTTAGTTATGGCGGCTTCAATTGGGACGATTGAAGTTATTACAAAGATGATTTTATACTATTTTCATGAAAGAGCTTGGAATAGAATAAAATTTGGTACAGTAAAACCAACAGAAAACGACTATCAAATTTAAGGTATTTTATGAGTATAGAAATAGTAAAAAATATTGAAGAAAGAATTTCATCTTTAAATACAACTGATTTAATCAAATATATATTTGAAAATTACAAAAATGTAGCATTAAGTTCTAGTCTAGGTGCAGAAGATCAAGTTTTAACAGATATGATATTTAAAGTAAATAAAAATAGTAGAGTATTTACTCTTGATACTGGAAGATTACATAGCGAAACTTACAAAGTTTTAGATGAGACAAATTTAAAATATGGTGTAAAAATAGAGGTATTTTTTCCAAAATTTGAAGATGTTGAAAACTTATATAAAATTCAAGGTGTAAATGGTCACTTTGAAAGTATTGATAAGAGAAAAAATTGCTGTAATATTAGAAAAATAGAGCCTTTAAAAAGAGCTTTAAAAAATGTTGATATCTGGATTACAGGGCTTAGAGCATCTCAAAGTGTTACAAGAACCAATATGCCAATAGTTGAATGGGATGAAAATTTTAAAGTTATAAAACTAAATCCACTTATCAACTGGAGCGAAGATGATGTTTGGAATTATATAAAAGAGAATAAGGTTCCATATAATAAACTACACGATAATGGCTTTCCAAGTATTGGTTGTGAACCTTGTACAAGAGCTATAAAACAAGGTGAGGATATAAGAGCTGGAAGATGGTGGTGGGAGAATCCAGAGCATAAAGAGTGTGGTCTTCATAAGAAGTGATTTTTGGTTTTTATTTCATACTTTTTAAAAAAGTATGCAAAATCGGAACACGGTTGCCTTTTTAGGGATTTTTTTTAATAAATTTCTAAAAATGAAAAACTTGCAAACTAAAGTTTGCTTCAAACAGTTTCATTTTTTTAACGAAATTTATCTCAAAAATCTTTTCCTAAAAAGGCAAAGTGTCCCTTGCTAAGGCAAATGAATTGCCTAACGGCAATAGTTTTTTATATCCAAAGGAGAGCAACAACTAGCCTTTGGCAAAAGTTTGAAACGGGCAAACGATTTTCTTTTGGTACTTTTCTTTTTAAAAAGAAAAAGTACATAGACAAATTAAAGAGGAGAAAATAGATGTTAGATACAAAACAACTAACACATTTAAAACAACTAGAAGCTGAATCAATTCATATAATTAGAGAAGTTGTTGCAGAGTTTGATAATCCTGTTATGATGTACTCTGTTGGAAAAGATTCAGCAGTTATGTTACATTTAGCACTAAAGGCATTTGCTCCTGCAAAGCTACCATTTCCACTTTTACATGTGGATACTTTATGGAAATTTAAAGAGATGATTGCTTTTAGAGATAAAAGAGCAAAAGAAGAAGGATTTGAACTTTTAGTTCACACAAACCCTGATGGAATTGCTCAAGGAATTGGACCTTTTACTCATGGTAGTGCTGTTCATACAGATATTATGAAAACTCAAGGTTTAAAACAAGCCTTAAATAAATATAAGTTTGATGCTGTTTTTGGAGGAGCTAGAAGGGATGAAGAAAAATCTCGTGCAAAAGAGAGAATCTACTCTTTTAGAGATAAAAATCACAGATGGGATCCAAAAAACCAAAGACCAGAACTTTGGAATATCTACAATGCAAGAGTTCACAAAGATGAAAGCATTAGAGTTTTCCCACTTTCAAACTGGACAGAACTTGATATTTGGCAATATATCTATTTAGAGCAAATTCCAATAGTTCCACTATATTTTGCGGCTAAAAGACCAGTCGTTGAAAAAGATGGTGTAAAAATCATGGTTGATGATGAAAGAATGCCAATAGGTCCAGAAGATGTTATAAAAGAAGAAATGGTTAGATTCAGAACTTTAGGATGTTATCCTTTAACAGGTGCTGTAAATTCAACTGCAACAACTCTTGAAGAGATAATCAAAGAGATGCTTCTAAGCCGTACAAGTGAGAGACAAGGAAGAGTTATAGACAATGATAGTGCTGGGTCTATGGAGAAGAAAAAAATAGAAGGGTATTTTTAAAATGGAAAAAATTGATGATATAAAAGCTTATTTAGAAGAGCATGAGAATAAACAACTTCTTAGATTTATAACTTGTGGAAATGTTGATGATGGGAAATCTACTTTAATTGGAAGATTACTTCATGACTCAAAGATGATTTTTGAAGATCAATTAGCAACTATAAAAAAAGATAGTAAAAAAAACAATACTACAAACAATGAGTTTGACTTATCTTTGCTTGTTGATGGTTTACAAAGCGAAAGAGAGCAAGGAATTACTATTGATGTTGCTTATAGATATTTTACAACTGATAAAAGAAAGTTTATTATTGCAGATACTCCAGGTCATGAGCAATATACAAGAAATATGGCAACGGGGGCTAGTACAGCAAACTTAGCAATTATTTTAATAGATGCTAGATATGGAGTTCAAACTCAAACGAAAAGACACTCTTTTATAAATAAGTTATTAGGAATTAAACATATAGTTGTAGCTGTTAATAAAATGGACTTAATGGATTTTAGAGAAGATGTTTTTAATAAAATTAAAGAGGATTATCTTAAATTTGCAAAAGAGTTAGGGCTTTCTAGTAATATAACTTTAATTCCATTATCTGCTTTAAATGGAGATAATGTTGTTGAAAGAAGCTCGAAATCTCCTTGGTATAATGGTGAAACATTAATAGAGCATTTAGAAAATGTACAAATTGATAGCGATAGAGATTTAACACACTTTAGATTTCCAGTTCAATATGTAAATAGAGCTAATCTTGATTTTAGAGGTTTTTGTGGAACAGTTGCTAGTGGAGTTATAAAAGTTGGTGATGAAATTACAGTTTTACCATCTAAAAAAAGCTCAAAAGTAAAAGAGATTGTAACTTATGATGGAAATTTGCCTTATGCATATGCACAACAAGCAATTACTTTAACTTTAGAAGATGAGATAGATATTAGTCGTGGCGATGTGATTGTAAAAAGTGATGAACAAGCTGATGAGGCAAACAATTTTGATGTTGATATTGTATGGTTAAGTGAAGATCCACTAATAAAAGGAAAACAATATTTTATCAAAAGAGCAACAACTACAACAGTTGGAACTATTAGTCAATTTTATTATAAAACAGATGTAAACACTCTTGAAAGAAGTGCAACAAACACTCTAAACTTAAATGAGATTGCAAGAGCAAAACTTGATTTAGAGCAAATAATTGCATACGATACTTATGATAAAATAAAAACAATGGGAAGCTTTATAATAATAGATAGAGTTACAAACAACACTGTTGGTGCTGGTATGATTAGATCAAAATCAAGTGATCAAAGCAAAAAAGATAGCTCTTATAGTGCTTTTGAGATTGAGTTTAATGCTCTTGTGCGAAAACATTTTCCACACTGGGAGTGCAAAGAGATTTTTTAATGGAGTTAAAATGTCAATAAATATAAATATTGAGAAATTAAAAAAAGATATAACTAGTGAAGATATTTTGGCTTCACTATTTTATTATGCTGTTTTTGGAGAAAAAATATCAGAAAATGATTTAGAGAGATTTAAGTGGCATGGAATTTATGCTAAAGATGAAAAACAAACAAGTTTTTCTCTTAAAATTCCTCTAAATTTAGGAGAGCTAAATTTAGAACAGCTAGAGTCAATATTAGATATTTTAGAGACTTTTTCAATATTAAAAATATCTTTCAAAGATGGTCAAAAAATAGAGTTTGATAGTTTAAATTTAAGAGATATTCCAGAGATTTTTAATATCTTAAATAAAGTAGGGCTATCAAGTTTTTTTGAGTCAAGTCATAGTATAAAAAAAGTTTTGACATGCCCTGTAAATGGACTAGATACTACACAAATTTTTGATGTAGAAGATTTGGCAAAAAAATTAAATGAGAGTTTTGTTGAAAATAAAAATTTCTTTAATCTTCCAAATAAATTACAATTTGCAATAAGTGGTTATCGTGAAGGTTGTGATGCTGGATTTACACCAGATGTTAGCTTTAATGCTTTTAAAAATAACAAAGATAAAATAGTTTTTGATTTAAAAATTTTGGATAAGGTTGTAGCTCAAATAGGTAGTTCTCAAATAATAAAAACAGCAAGAGTAATAGCTGCTGTATATAGAGATTTTGGAAATAGAGAAAATAATAGCAATTTTAAAGAGTTTATAAAAGAGTTTACACTTGAGAGTTTTTGTGATATTTTAAGTTCAAATTTGGATATTAAAATAGATAATAATCAAGAGATAAAAATATTAAAAGAACCAAAGAAACCTAGAATGGGAATAAATAAAAGTTCAAAAGATGGTTACTCTTTTATAGGATTAAAAAGTATAAAAAAAGAGTTCACTAAAGATGATTTAAAAAATATAATAGAAAATATGAAAAAATATAGTACAACAAAGTTAAAAATTACTCATAAATCAAATATTATAATCTTAGATGTACCAAGTCAAAATAGTGATAATCTAGTAAACTCTCTTAAAAATAGCGGACTAGTTTTAGAATAATATAAATAGTTGAAGATATAAACTATTTATAACTTCTAATAATCAAAAAGCTGATAATTGATAGAAAAGTGATGCTAAAAGCTATCACAAAAAATCCATTGTTATCAAAATTTAGAGCAATAGAAGATATTAAAGCACCCAATCCAAACTGTAAAACACCAATAACCCCACTAGCAACTCCAGCATTTTTTGAAAAATGCTCAATTGCTAAAGACATACAATTTCCAAAAATGAATGCCATCATACTCATATATGAAGCTATTATAATAACTGTCAAAATCAAGTTCATATCTTTGTGAATTAATAAAAATATAATACCAACACAAAATTGAATTAATGTTGCATATTTTGCAATATTTTTAGCTTCATAAGTTTTTAGAAGTTTAACATTTACATTTATCATAGCTATTAAAATAATAAAATTTATACCAAAGAATATTGGAAAATAGTCTGTTTTTATACCAAAATATTCAATATAAATATATGATGTTTTTGCAATAATAATAAAAAAAGCACCAAAACTAATAGCAAGTACCAACATAGCTTTCATGGCTTTTTTATGAGTTAAAACAAGTTTGTATGATTCAATAATATTTTGTTTTGTATATGTAAAACTCTCTGGTAAATCTTTATAAATAAAAAATGCAACAATTAGTGCATAAATTGTTAAAAAGATAAAAATACCTTCCCATGGGAAAAAGTGAATTATAGCAGCACCAAATACAGGAGCCAAAAGAGGAGCTAAACTTCTAACCATTCCAATAAGTGAAAAAACTTTTGCTGCTTCTTGTCCGCTAAATCTATCTCTTACAGCAGCAGTTGCATTAACAACTGTAATTCCACCAAAAAATGCTTCTAAAAATCTATAAATCCATAATTCATAAATAGATGAACTAAAAATGATTAAGAAACTAAAAAGTGCATATCCTAAAAGCCCAACAATAGAACCAACTCTTCTTCCATATCTATCAGAAATTGGACCACCAAAAATTTGTCCAATAGCAAATCCTATTAAAAATATAGATAAAGATAGCTCTACTTTATGGATATTTACATCAAAATATTTTGCAATTTCTGGAATTGATGGTAAATATGTATCAACTCCCATTGGAGCGACTGAAGATAAAATAGATATAAGAATAATTAAATATAGATGATTAATAGATTTTCGCATAAAAACTCATTTGTAAAATATTATAAATTTTTTTGATTTTAAAGATTAGAAATTAAAAAATTGATAGTAAGATTGTAGTTAAAAGAGGATAAAAATCCTCTTTTATAGATTTTGTAGGCTTGTGCCTATTTTTGCATGCTATTTAACATCCATAAATCTTTTTCAAGTTTTGCAACTTTTTCATCTGCAAATGCTTCAGTTCCTTTGTCATCTTCTTCACTAGCAGCAGCACTTAGTTTTTTGAAAGATTTTAAAAGGTATTCAAAATCAGCAGTTATTTTTTCTACTATCTCTCTTGATTTAAAGCTATCACCTTTTTCAGTCTCTATTTTTGTAGCCTTACTTAACTCTTCAATAGTTAAATATGGTTTATCACCTAAGATAATTGTTCTTTCTGCCATATCATCGAAAAGAACTGACATTTCATTGTAAAGTCCTTCTGTATAAGCATGAACTGGGTGAAAATCCATACCTTTTACATTCCAGTGATAATTATGAACTTTTATATACAAAGCATGCGCATCTGCTTGAATTTGTTTTAACTGTTTAATTACTTTTGACATTTTATAACTCCTTAAAATTTTTGTTAAACTATTATAGTATCAAAAAATATGCTTGTCAAGATTTATTTAATGATTTTTAAAATCTCAAGAGGATTTGAAACTATAAAATCAGCACCAAAATCTCTTAACTCTTTCTCATCTCTAAATCCCCATAAAACACCAATTGCAGTCATATTTGCATTTTTTGCTGTTTGCATATCTATTTTTGTATCTCCTATAAAATAGGTATTTTCACAAGAACTATCTAAACATTTTACAATATCAAGTGCAGCTTTAGGATCTGGTTTTTTTGGAACATCTTTTTTTTGTCCATGAATCTCTTTAAAGTTATAATTTTTGAAAAAATGGTTTACATATGAAACTGTAAATTCATGAGGTTTATTTGATAAAACTGCCAAATTAATATCCAACTTTTTTAACTCATCTAATAATTCATAAATTCCATCATAAGGTAGAGTTTTTGAGTGTAGTTTTCCATCATACTCTATTTTAAATCTTTTTATTACTTCATCTTTTATCTCTTTTGATTGATTACTTAAAGCATTTTCTACTAAAATATCAACTCCTCCTCCAACAAAATGTTTATAATCTTCAATTTTATGTGTTGGAAGCTGTAAGCTTTCAAGAACTTTATTCATACTAGATGCTATATCTTCAATTGAGTCCAAAAGTGTGCCATCTAGGTCAAATATAACTGTTTTTTTCATTCTATAAATTCTCCTTTTATCTAAAGTGTAACTTTTTGTTAATATAAAGTTATAAGATGTGTAAATATAGTTAATATTATATAAAGAATAGTTTTAATATGGTTATAATGTCAATTGTTTATTAAGTATCAAAAAATAAGATATTTTTTATATTTAAAATTAGCTATGTGAATTATTACAACTATTAATTAAAACGGAGTAAAAGAAAGATGAATGCATCAGATTTATTTATTAAAGCATTAGAAAACGAAGGTGTTGAGTACATTTTTGGTGTTCCAGGTGAAGAAAACTTAGATTTCTTGGAAGCTATGAGAAAATCAAATATCAAACTTATCTTAACAAGACATGAGCAAGGTGCAGGATTTATGGCTGCAACTTATGGAAGATTAACAGGAAAAGTTGGAGTTTGTTTAGCAACTCTTGGGCCTGGTGCTACAAACTTTGCAACTTGTGCTGCTTATGCACAATTAGGTGGAATGCCTATGATGATGATAACTGGTCAAAAACCAATTAAAAAATCAAAACAAGGAAGATTCCAAATTATTGACATCGTAAGAATGATGAGACCGATGACTAAATTTGCAAAACAAATTGTAAATGTTCATAATATCCCTTCTGTTGTAAGAGATGCATTTAAAATTGCAACAACTGAAAGACCTGGTGCTGTTCATATTGAACTACCTGAAGATATTGCACACGAACCTGTAGATGCTGATACAACAATCTACCCAGTTTACAATGTAAAATATCCAGCAGCAGTTGATGAGGTTATTGCAGAAGCAGTTGCTATGATTGAAAAAGCTAAAAGACCACTACTTTTAATTGGAGCTGGAGCAAATAGAACAAGAATAGGAAATACTTTAACAGATTTAGTAAATAAAACTGGTATGGCATTCTTCTCTACTCAAATGGGTAAAGGTGTTATTGATGAAAATCATCCAATGTGTTTAAGTGCTGCTGCATTATCAAAAGATGACTTTGTTCACTGTGCAATTGATAGAGCAGATTTAATTATCAATGTTGGACATGATGTTATTGAAAAACCACCATTTTTTATGTCAAATAAAGAGGGTGCAACAAAAGTTATGCATGTTAACTTCTTCCCATCTGAAGTAGATGATACTTACTTCCCACAAATGGATGTTGTTGGAGATATCGCAAGTAATATTGCAAAAATAACTGAGAAAATAAAAGTTCAAGCTCACTGGGATTTTGATTACTATACAAGAATGGCAGAAGAGATTAGAACTAGATTATCAAAATATTTTGGTGATAATAGATTCCCAATTTTACCTCAAAGAGCTGTAAGAGCTATTAGACAAACTTTAGCTGATGAAGATATCGTAACACTTGATAATGGTGTTTATAAATTATGGTTTGCAAGAAACTATAGATGTGCAAAACCAAATACACTTTTACTAGATAATGCACTTGCAACTATGGGAGCTGGACTTCCTTCTGGAATGATGGCAAAAATGATCAATCCAAATAAAAAAGTTGTTTCAGTTTGTGGAGATGGTGGGTTTATGATGAACTCTCAAGAGATGGAGACAGCTGTTAGATTAGGACTTGATTTAACTGTAATTATTCTAAATGATAATGCATATGGAATGATTAAGTGGAAACAAACAGGAATGGGATTTGAGTCATTTGGACTTGATCTTGGAAACCCTGATTTTGTTAAATATGCTGAATCTTATGGAGCTCATGGTTATAGACCAAAATCTGTTGAAGAGTTTGAAGCTACATTAGAAAAATGTGTAAATAGTAAAGGAGTTCACTTAATTGACCTTGCTGTTGATTACTCTTTAAACCACTCAATCTTGAATGAGCTTTTACCACAAAAAACTTGTTTAGTTTAATCTAAACATTAAGAAAAAGGGGCTTTAAATCTAAAGCCCCTTTTTTAATCTTTAAAATTAAAATTCAAAGGAGAAAATATGAGTACGATAGAAGTTACATCACCATTTGATGGAAAAGTAGTTGGAACTGTAAAATTTAACACTTATGAAGAGGTTGAAGCAGCTATTGATTTAGCACATAAAACTTTTTTAGATAGAGATAATTGGATTCCAAAATATAAAAGAATAGAGATTTTAGAAAATGTTATGAAAATTATGAGTTCTCAAGTTGAAGAGCTTACAATCCTTTGTGCAAGTGAAGGTGGAAAACCATATATTGACTCTAAAGTTGAAATTCAAAGAGCTATAAATGGAATTAAAATTGCTATTGAGCAAATAGGACTTCAAGAGGGTCATGAAATTGCTATGGGTCACACAGCATCAAGTGCAAATAGAATTGCATACACAATGAAAGAGCCAATAGGTGTTGTTGCTGCAATTTCTGCATTTAATCACCCATTTAATTTAGCAGTTCACCAAGTAATTCCAGCAATTGCTGTTGGATGTCCAGTAATTATTAGACCAGCAACTCAAACTCCTATGAGTGCAATCAAGCTTGTAGAAATTTTAAAAGAGGCTGGTTTACCAAATGGTTGGGCTCAAGCTGTTGTTTGTGATAGAAATGCTGGAGAGTTATTAGTAACAAGTCCTAAAACAGCATTCTTTACATTTATTGGTTCTGGTCCTGTTGGTTGGTATTTAAACTCTAAATCATCTCCAGGAACTAGAAGTGCATTAGAGCATGGTGGAGTTGCACCTGTTATTGTTGAGCCAGATGCAGATATTGAAGCTATGATTCCAGATTTAGTAAAAGGTGGATTTTATCATGCTGGTCAAGTTTGTGTATCAGTTCAAAGAATTTTTGTTCATGAATCAATTGCCAACACAGTTGCATCAAAAATTGCTGAAAAAGCTTCAAAATTGGTTGTTGGAAATCAACTTGATCCAAAAACTGAAGTTGGACCATTAATCAACCATAATGAAGTAAACAGAGTTGAAGAGTGGGTAAATGAAGCAGTTACAAAAGGTGGGAAAATTTTAACAGGTGGAAAAAGAATCTCTGATTCTTGTTTTGAACCAACAGTTATTGTTAATCCAAGTGATGATGCAATTATCTCTCAAAAAGAGATTTTTGGACCAGTTGTTTGTGTATATTCATATAAAACTTTAGATGAAGCAATTGCTAGAGCAAATCAACTAGATGTTTCATTCCAAGCAGCAGTATTTACAAAAAATATTGATACAGCTTTAAAATCTATAAAAAGATTAAATGCAACAGCAGTTATGGTAAATGACCATACAGCATTTAGAGTTGACTGGATGCCATTTGGTGGAGCTAAAACTTCAGGATTAGGACTTGGTGGAATTCCAGATTCTATGAGAGAGATGCAAAATCAAAAAATGATGGTTATTAAATCACCAGTTTTATAAAAATAATTACTTAATTTATAAGTAATTTTCTTTCGACAAGAGTTTGCCACACTTGGTATCCCAAAATTTATAATTTTGACCAAGTGGGCAAAATTGTCTCTTTCAAACTACTTATAAAAACAACTACTAAAAAATCAAAATAAAGATTAGATAAATGACTTGGGAAGATATTATAGATTTAGAGAAAAAAAAAGATTACTATAAAAAGTTAAAAGAAGAGATTGATAAAAGATATGAAACTACTACAGTATTTCCAGAAAAACAAAATATCTTTAAAGCTTTTTATTTAACAAAGCTTGATAATCTAAAAGTTGTAATATTAGGACAAGATCCATATCATGGCTTTGGACAAGCTCAAGGTTTAGCTTTTTCAACTCCAGCTAATATTAAAAATCCACCATCTATGCAAAATATATTAAAAGAGATACAGAGTGATTTGGGCAAAAAATCTATTTGTGAAGATGGAGATTTAACACCTTGGGCAAAACAAGGAGTGCTTCTTTTAAATACAATATTAACTGTAGAAGAATCAAAACCAAAATCTCATCACAATTTAGGTTGGGAAGTTTTTACAGATAATATAATTAAATATATAAGCGATAATTGCGAAGATACTATTTTTATTCTTTGGGGAAGCCCTGCTATTTCAAAAACAAAATTAATAGATAGAAAAAAACATCATATTTTAACAGCTCCACACCCAAGCCCACTTAGTTCATATAGAGGATTTTTTGGTTGTAAGCACTTCTCTCAAACAAATAATATTTTAAAATCTTTAAATAAAGAAGCTATTATTTGGTAGATTAATTAAAAAGATTCATAATCCTTGATTTGATTTTTCCAAGAGAGAGTTTTATAGCTGAATATTTCATAACTCTCGCTGTTTCTTTCCATTTAGTTTTTTCATAACATGGAGATGGACAGTTTCTGCATCGAGGTTTAATCTCATGAGGACAGCCTTGTAGTCTATTAAAAGAGTAATTTATATCTTCAAAACATTTACTACAAAGATTAAGTTCCAAACTAAAATTCTCATCTTTGTAATATAGTTGAATTAAAATATTTTTTTGCTCTTCGTGCTTATCTATACAATAAAGTTCATAAAATTTTTTGAGTACATCTATCTCAATCTTATATTTTTCATGTGTCATTTTATATCTTTAATTTTACTTTATATAATATTTGCATACAATAATTAACAGACAATTGATAGCAGTCAAGAAGGAGAGAAAAATGGATAGTATTTCAAAAAAATATGGAGATTATAAATATTTTAGTTTTTTAGAAGAGAAAGATTTAGATAAATTAAAAGATATATCTATTAAAAAAACATATAAAAAGGATGAAATATTATTCTACAAAGGTGATGAGTCAAAATATCTTCATCTTTTAGTTTCTGGAATTGTAAAGCTTTATACTCATGATTTTAAAGATAATGAGGTTGTAATTCACAATTTGATTGGTCCTGCGCTTATTGCTGAAATTATGAATTATGAAGAGATGGATTTTTTAGCAAATTGTGCATTTGAGACTGATGCCGAAGTTATTTTAATAGATTATAAAAAGTTTAAAGAGGAGTTTTTGCAAAAACCAGAGATTTCAATGTTTTTTATAAAATCATTAACAAAAAAGATAAAATTTTTACAAAATTTCATAGATTATAATGTAAGTCTAAATAGTATGGAAAAGATTGCAAAATTTTTATATGAAAACGAGGAACTTCTTAAAACTCTAAAACAGGTAAAAATAGCTCAAATATTAAATATTACTCCAGAAACTTTTTCAAGACAGTTAGCAAAACTAAAAAAAGAGAATATTATAGAGAATGAAAAAGGGTATATAAAGATTTTAGATTATAAAAAAATACAAAATTTTATAAGCAATTAATATAAGGAATAGCGATGAAAATTTTATTTTCTCCTAGTGAGACAAAAAATAGTGGTGGAGTTGAAAAGATTTTTGATGAAAATAGCTTTATATTTCCACAGCTTTTTAATAAAAGAGTTGAAATAATAAACTCTTATAACGAGTTTTTACAAACTGCTTCAATATCGCAATTAGAGAAACTTTTTGGTACAAAAAAAAGTGATGTAATAGAAAAATATAGACAAGATATTTTTAAAAGCCCACTTTTAAAAGCAATACAAAGATATGAAGGTGTTGCTTATGATTATTTGTCTTACAATAATTTAGAAAAAAGTTCACAAAAATATATAGATGATAATGTTTTGATTTTTTCAAATCTTTTTGGAGTTCTAAAAGCAAACGATGAGATACCAGATTACAAACTAAAGCAAGGTGAAAGTTTTTATGATTTAAAAATAGATAAATTTTATAATGATAATTTTAGTAAAGAACTTGATAAATATTTGGAAAATGATGATATTTTGGATTTAAGAGCTGGATTTTATGAGAAGTTTTATGTTATAAAAAAACCATATAAAACATTGAAGTTTATAAAAGATGGCAAAGTTGTAAGTCATTTTGCAAAGGCTTATAGAGGAGAAATTTTAAAAATTATTGCACAAAATGACATAAAAACTTTTGATGATTTTATGAATTTGGAGTTGAAAAATCTAAAACTTGAAGAAATAAAAGAGCAAAAATTAAAAACAGAAATTGTTTATAGCATAATATAAAGGTAAAAAATGAAACCATTTCAAGGCTTTTTAATAGAAAAAGATGGAACAGCAAAAGAGCTTAAATATAATGATATAGAGAGTGTAGATAAAGATAATAAAATTTTGTGGTTGCATTTTGACTATACGAGTAAAGAAGCAAACGATTGGATTAGAAATAGTAGTAATATTGATTCTGTTGCAGTTGAAGCACTTTTAACAGATGAAACAAGACCAAGAACTATTGTTTTAAATGATGCGTTACTTATTGCTTTAAGAGGTGTAAATTTAGAACCAAATTCAAAACCAGAAAAGATGATATCTATTCGTATTTTTATCTCTTCAAATGTGATTATTTCAACAAGTAGAAAAAATATTCTATCTGTAATAGAAATAAGTGAAAATTTAAAAAAAGGAAAAGGTGTAAAAAGCTCTTCTGAATTTTTGGTTGAACTAACTTATAGAATGATTGATAGAATGGACAATGTAATAGATAAAATAGAAGATAGAGCAGATTTTTTAGAAGAAAATATTATAGAATCTGAACACAATACTGCATTTCGAACAGAAATATTAAAAATTAGGAGAGAGAGTATTATTTTAAAAAGGTATTTAACTCCGCAAAAAGAGGCATTAGTTAAACTTTATAATGAAAAATTGTCATGGATAGATGATTATCAAAAAATTGAATTAAGAGAGACAACGGATCAGTTAATAAGGCATATTGAAGAACTTGATACTATAAGAGATAAAGTTATACTTTTTCAAGAAGAGCTTGTAAATAGTTTAACAGAACAGATGAATAAAAAGATGTATATATTAGCTATTTTATCTGCAATATTTCTGCCACTTACTTTTTTAACAGGACTTTTAGGTATAAATGTTGGTGGAATTCCTGGAGCAAATCATGAAAATGCATTTTATATTTTTATAGCTATTTTACTTTGCATAGTAGGTTTTCAGTTTTTCATTTTTAAGAAAAATAAGTGGATTTGAATAAATATATTTTATGAATTATAATTTAGAACTATTTTAAAGTAACTTTATCTTTTTTATCTAAAAACCAAACAAAGATAAAAGAGATTAAGGCAAAAATAGCACTAAATAAAAATAGATACTCTCCATAAGTAGCACCTGCAAGAAATGCACCTACAAATCCACCCAAACCATATCCAACACCAAACATAAACTGTTGAGCTAGTTTTTTATTGTCATAAAGTGAATATAGATAAATTACAACAGCACTATGAAAAAGTGCAAATGAAAATGCATGAATAGCTTGAGTAAAATATACTATTTCTAAATTATCAGGGTATAAATATAAAAGTAACCACCTAAATATAGTTATTCCTACACAAAACTTTATGATTGTTAAAAGATTATTTTTTAAAATAGGTGCTTGAAAATATAACATTAAAATCTCACATATTACACCAAAAGCCCAAAGATAAGATATAGTCTCTAAAGATAATCCATACTCTAGTTCGTAGATAGTAAAAAAGTTGTAAAATCCACCAAAGCTAACTTGCATAAAAAATATACTAGCCCAAAATGCCCAATGTTTTAAAAATGAAAAGACTTCATCTCCTGTTTGATTAATTTTAGCCTCTAAATCATTTTTCAAAAGAAGCAGCGCAAATATTACAGTTAATACTACAATTGCTAAATAATAGTGAAGAGCTATAAATGGAGATGTCAAAAATTTTGCTAAAACTAAGGCAATAAGCATAAACCCAATAGAGCCAAAAAGTCTAGCTTTTCCGTATCTCTCTTTTCCTAAAACAGTTACAGTGGTTACTTCTAAATATGGTAAAATCAAAGATAAACAAGCAGCTAAAAAGGCATTGTTTAACATAAAGATATAAAAATGTTCAATTGTTATATAAAATAGAGTAACAGCTAAAACTGTTAAAAATAGAGCTTTTTTAAACATTGATTTGTTTAAATTTATATGTTTTAAAAATAAAAATGGCATAGCAAACTTCATTAAAGGAGCAACTGCCAGAATAATACCAATATCAAAAGCACTATATCCAATATCATTTAATACTTTTGGTAAAAATATTACATATACACCAACAGCAGCAAAGTAAAAAAAGTAAAATGCTGAAATATTAAAAAATAGCATTTATTGTTCTATTATTTTTGTATTTGAAACTATGTCTTGGAATGTTTTTTTCTCTTTGTTTACAAAGGGAGTAAATATAAAGAATATTGAGATTATAGAAAAAAGTGTTGCTGAATATCTAATAATTGTTTGTAAAATAGATACTTTAGACTCAGTTTTACTATCAACAAGTTTTAAATCATAAGCTTTTAATCCTGGAGTTTGACCATTTTTTAGCCAAAAAATAGCAATAATGATAAAGTGAACAGCAAAAATAATACCCCAACCTAAGCTTCTATTCTCCGCAAACTCTTGACCACTTCCCATTATAAGGTATATAACTATATATAAAATAGGGGTAGTTATTAAAAAAGTATCAGTCAAAAAGGCTTTAAATCTTTTTGCTATTGATACAAAATTTAAAGATGAGTGTAAAACTTTTTTTGGAATATTTTTCTCTACTCTATTTTGTTTTACATCTCTCCATTTTGACATTAGTTTCCTCTACTACCTGGTTTAATAGCAACACTACCATCTTTGCACAAAGGACAGTTATCTGCACTATACATCTCAAATGCAAAATCTGCTAATGCAAAAAGTGGTTTGTCAAGTGGCAGTTTACAGTTATCTTTTCTTGATAATTCGCTTCCCACTCTTTGACAAAAACCTCTATTTGCTAAAGCTGCATAAGCCACAACTTCACCACCACCTTTTACGATTTCTCTTGCTGCTTCTAAAGCACTTCCACCAGTTGTAATAATATCTTCACAAACAAGATATTTTTCACCAGTTTTTACTTCAAAACCTCTTCGTATAGTCATCTCACCATCAGCTCTTTCTGCAAAGATAAATCTTACATCCAAAGCAGTTGCAAGTGCAAATCCAGCTATTAATCCCCCAAGTGCAGGAGCGCAAACTGCATCAATTTTAATTCCTGATTTTTTAATTTCAACAGCTAAAGCTTCTGCAAGAAGTTTAGCAGTTTTTGGATCTTCTAAAACTTTTGCACTTTGAAGATAAAATTGTGAATGGTTACCGCTACTTAATTTAAAGTGCCCTTCTAATAAGGCATTAGCATCTTTATATATTTGTTCTATATTCATAATTAAACCGTTAAAATCTCTTTCTCTTTTGTTTTTAAAGTTTCATCTGCTTTTGCAACAAAACCATCAGTTATTTTTTGTACTTCATCTTGAGCTTTTTTACTATCATCTTCTGTTATAAGTTTATCTTTTAGAAGATTTTTTATCTTTGTATTTGAGTTTTGTCTAATATTTCTAATAGCAACTTTTGCATTGTCAGTCATAACTTTTGCTTGCTTTGCAGTCTCTTGTCTTTGTTCAACTGTCATAGGAGGGAAGAATAGTTTAATTACTTCCCCATTGTTATTTGGATTTACTCCAATATTTGCTGTTTGTATAGCTTTTTCAATTATTCCTAAAAGATTTTTTTCCCAAGGATTTATTGTAATAGTTGTAGCATCTGTTGCTAATACAGAACCAACTTGACTTAAATCAGTCATTGTTCCATAGTAATCAACTTTGATATTATCTAAAATATTTACATTTACCTTACCAGTTCTAAGAGTTTTGTAATCTCTTCTTAAGGCTTCAATAGATTTCTCCATTTGCTCTTTTGTTTGTGAATAAACTTCTTCTAACATAATTATCTCCTCTAGATTTATTTCTCAGGCACTGAAGCTGGAGCTTTTGGAGCTTCTGGCGCAGACGGTGTTGTTGAGTTTTGAGTTGATGGACTTGCTGGTATTAAAGACTCTATTTTTACAGAGTCAATAGCACTTTTATTTCTCTCTTCATTATATGTATATCCTAGATAAAGAGTGTTTAATACGAAAACAAGTCCTAAAGCCATTGTAGCTTTTGATAAAAAATTAGCAGGTCCTTTTGCACCAAAAAGTGATTCATTACTTCCACTATAAGCTCCTAGACCAATACTAGAGCTTTTTTGAAGTAATACAACAATTACAATAAGCACTGCTAAAACAAATTGAACTATTAAAAGTGTAGATGTCATAATCTATAATTCCTTTTTAAAAAATGGTGTCTATTTTATCTAAAACTTGTTAAAATAATGTTAAAAAAAATTCAAAGAGATAAATGGAACTTAAAAATCAATTCTCAAAATATGCAAAAGAGTATAAATCATACAATATTATTCAGCAAATCTGTGCAAAATCTTTAGTTCGAGAGCTTAAATCTAAACCAAAAAATATTTTGGAATTAGGTTGTGGAAGTGGACAAATTTTTTCAAATATAGATTGGGAGTTTGATAAATATTTAGCAATTGATGGTTCAAAACAGATGTGTGAACTTCATCCAAAAGCAAAAAATTTAATAGTAAAATGTCTAAATTTTGATAGTAATGAATTTTTTAACGAGATAAAAAACCAAAAATTTGATATGGTAATATCATCTTCAGCTCTTCAGTGGTCAAATGATTTAAAAAAAATAGTAAAAGAGTTAAGTAAAATTACTAGTGAAATAAATGTTGTTTTATTTACTTCAAATACTTTTAAAACTATTCAAAATATTACAAATCAAAAATCTCCAATTTTGGATGAAAATACAATAAAAGATGCTTTTTCTAGCTATTTTCTTTGTGAATTTGAAACTATTTCTTATAAATTAGAGTTTGATAATAAAAAAGAGCTTTTTGATTACATTAAAAAATCAGGTGTTAGTGGAAAAAGTGAATTAACTTTTGAAAAGGCTAAAAAATTGTATAAAGAGTATAATTTAAACTATTTAGAGTTTGAAGTTATTTTTGTTAAAACAATCTCTAAGTTATAGAGTTCATATCTGATATATTTAAAGTTTTCACTATCTTCTATTGATGATAATTTTGTAAGCTCCTCTAAAACTCTTGAACTCTCTTGAGCTCTTTTAAAGTTTGCTATTAAAATAGAGTTTAAATCTTCTCTATTTTGTTCACTTTTTATAGATTCTCTTAAAACATCATTTTCTACATCTCTAGTTTCAAGAAGTTCGTAATAGTTTTTAGTTCGTGCAATGTGTCTTAAACTTTTTAACTTTGTAGAAATCTCTTTATTATTGTATATATATCTAAAAATATCTTCTACAACTCTAATTCCCTCTCTAAGTCGATTTAGATTTGCGTCAATTAGTCTTAAGTGATTTTTATTCATATTGTAGAGTATATATAGGGTGTGAACCCTATATATTATTCGTTGTTTTTCATAATTCCAAGAATTTGAAGAAGCGATATAAATAGATTAAAGAAATCTAAATATAGTGAAAGTGCAGCTTCAACTGGAGAGTCATAATTTCCTTTGATTATATTTTGTGTATCATACAAAATAAATGCAGAGAAAAGTAAAGCCCCAACACTTGCAATTACTAATTGCATCATTGATGATTGGATGAATATATTTGATATACCAGCAACAATCATTATAATAAGTGCAATGAATAAGAATTTACCCATAAAAGAGAAATCTTTTTTAGTAGTCATAGCAAACATTGAAATCCCACCAAAAGCAATTGATGTCATTAAAAATGCTTGACCAACGATACTAGCACCATCAGGCATCGCAAAAATTGAAGTTAGTAACGGCGCAATTGTAAGACCTGTTATAAATGTAAATGCAAAAAGTACTGCTAAATTTACACCAGGAGTGTGTTTTACTCTAGGAATTACAAAAAAGATAAGCCCTAATTCAATTGCAAATAAAACCCACATCATAGGACCTGCAATATAGTTTACAATTCCTAATCCAATATATGCTCCAGCAGTTGCTGCTAGAAGTGAACCAGCAAAAAGTTGATAAGTAGCTTTTAAAAAGCTCATTATATATGCTTGTTGTGATGATTCATTTGAGTAACTATTTGTCTTATCTGTCAAATAATCTCTGTTGTACATCTTCTTTCCTTTTTATTATAGTTTTGAAACTTTATTTATATAACACTACTTCAATGTTATATTAGGACATTATAGTATATAAAATTGGTAAATAAAAGATTAATAAAATAAAATTCCCAAAATTAAGCCAAGATTAATAAAAACCCCTTGACAAAAAAAAAAAAAGGCACTATAATTCCCGTCCAATTTGACCATAGGGTTAAAATTAGAGTTCTTTAAAATATGTATGAAGTTTAGGAAGTAATCTTTGTAAACTAAATATAATGATTGTTAAAAGTAAAAAAATTGAACAAGATATAAATAGAGATATTTATTAACTTGTCTATAAATTTGAGTGATAATTTTGTAATTAAGTAATTAAAAACAAAAATGTCAGTTTCAACTACTACA
>NZ_CFAFZJ010000015.1:0-54423 GCF_983172305.1 Arcobacter thermotolerans | reverse complement strand
ACCACTTCTAAATTCTTTCAATATTTCATTGAAATCAAAGTTTATCTCTTGTTCCATTGTCAATCCTTGATATTATTTTATCAGATTGACACGGAATTTCTAACACTCCCACCCTTGACCCAGCAAACAATCTACTATATGTTTAAAACATATACTAAAAAGGTATACATTTAAAATGTATACCCTAAAAACTTAGATTAACTTATCTAATGTTAAAACATAGAATGGTATTCTCGGTTTATCATTTATATTAGAATTCTGAAAAATCTTGCAAACTTCTTCAGCTTTTACTTTTATATTATTTTCTGTACTAGAATAACCATTGTCACTTAAAATCTTTTTTATCGCATCAATTGTTGTTTGCTCTTCAAAACCTTGTGTTACACAAGCAACATATTGTTTATCAGGACTATTAACTCTATTAAATGGATTAGAAATTAAATTGTAACATTCTTCAATTCTATCTTCAGGAACATAGAAATTTATATTCAAAGGATCATATGATTTATCTTCTAAATATTCTTTTACGTGTTCAAGTTTATATATTGTTGCCATACTTATCACCTCCTTTCTTTTTAAAATTGTAATAAAAGTATATTATTTTAATTCTTAATATGTCTTGACATAATTAGATATAATTAGATACAATTACGTGTTATCAAAACAAAGAGAGGAATTAAATATGAAAAAAGCTGGAAGACCAATTGAAAAAGAAAATCGAACAAAAGTAGGTTTATCGTTACAAGGGTCATCAGTTGACAAATTGTCTGAATTAGCAGCAATGACTGGAAAAAGTAAAAGTAGAATAATAGAAGAAGCTATTTCTATGTTTTCACAAAGAGAAGTTATTGTTCAAGAAAGAATAAAAAAAATAGAAGAGCTTGGAGATAAAGCACTACTAGATATTGATGCTATATTAGAAGATAGACTAAAAAAAGAACAAGAAGAAAGCTCTAATATGGAGGTGAGAAATGTAGTATGAAATATATAAAACTTAACAAAATTTACTACTAATATAAAGGATTAACATGACAATAAGTTGTTATAAAAGAAAAAAAATTAATAAAAAGGAAACCTATGGAAGGTACAAAGTCATGTAAAAATGAATTATCTTTTACAAATCATTTAGAGTTGGATTTTAAAAATAATATACCAACATCTGAACTCAGGATTTTAAAGGAATTATCTTTAGATATAAGAAATACTTTAAAGAAGCACGATGGTTCTATATTAAATACACCTGAACTGGGAAAAAATACTTACCTTATTTTTATCTCAACAATGGTACTAAGAATAGTATGTATAAACGAAAAAATGACTTTAGTAGATATGTCAGATACAGCAAGTTTTGTAAAAAACTTTTTAAACAATTCAAATTCGGACCTTGATTGTTTAAACTAGTTTGAATAGTATAAAATATAAGCTTATATTTTTATTAAAGCCTTGCAGAAATGCAGGGCTTTTTTTATAGTAAATTTTCCCACGGGAAATTTATTCATCTTCTATATCAGGATAATCACTCTTTAATTTTTCAATAGTTTCTTTATATAGATTTGGAGTAGTCATAAGCTTTTCAATAGTAATTCCAAGAGCTATTTCTTCTTCATTCATAAGATATTGTATAACTTCAATAGTTCTAAAACTCAAAGATGGTTTATTGTTTAAATTTGTTCTAGCATCCCAAAAAGATTTATTTATTAAGTGATTTTTTGCCATTAGTAGTTATCTCTCCAATCATTAAAAGAATTTTGTTCTATGATTTCATTTTCTAATATTTTTGTAGAATTAAGTTCTTCTTCTACTCTAGTATTAAAATCTTGCTCTATAACATCCCAATCAATTCCATTTGGATAATATTGATTTTCAAGTATTCTAAGAGTTGCCATAGCATATACTCTTATGTCTAGTGCTTCATTTCTTGCTTGTAAAGGATTTTCCCATCTTCCACTCGTTTTGTTTTTTACTTCAGTAGTAAGCTGCTTAAAATGTGATTCATTGTATTCTGGTTTTTTTGGGAAATGCATAAATCCAGGACCAACATCTTTTGTAGTAAGTTGTCCATATACTACATCTTTAGCACTATTTACTCCTACTAAGTAAACTCTCAGGCTACCATCTTTTGATTTTGATATTCCAGATTTTAAAATAGGAGTTTCTACAGAGTTATCACCTTTCATACAAAATACATTTTGCTCTACCCTAGTTTTGCAATAGCTATATACAAAATCTGTTCTTTGACCTCCACTATCTATTCCCATTCCTAAAATTTTCATATCTATTCCACTTTCATGCTTGTAAGTGCTTTGCAAAATATTGTCAAGTTTTTGCCATACTTTAGGAAATTTTGGATCACCATCTAAAATATATTTTGCAATACTCCAGCTTTCTCCATATTTTCCCCATCCTACAACTTCAACTTCTAATCTATCATTTTGAGTATCAACACCAGCAGTTAAAATATATGCTCCATTTGGTACATCTGCATTATAATCTTCGGGTCTATCTAAAAACTCTTTTACATCAAGTTTTTTTATCTTTTCAACCCAAACATTTGCATCTTTTGTATTTACCCAACCAGCCATTTTTATTGAAACTTTTTTCTCTTTTTGCTCTTTTCTTGCATCTAAAAAACTTTGAAAAATCTCATTCCACTTAGCAAATGGTGAATAATAACTAGGTACTCTATAACCTTTATGTTCTCTTTCTGGATATTTATGTACATATCTTGCACCGTTTTCTTTTTTCATCATCTCATATTTTTGGTGTTCTTCAATAATACAACCATTATTTAAACAAACAAAAACAACATCATCTGTAAGCCTATATTCTTCATCATAAGTGAATTTAAATCCATCTTTTTCAAATACTACATCTTCACCACAATGTGGACATCTCATAGTGTATAATGCTTGAGATGATGATTCATATTTTGGCAATATCTTTGAGTTATGCTTTTTCCCTGGAGATGAATTATTATAAATCTTTTTATTGTTTGGAAATGCTTCAGCTCTATTTTTTGCTAAATCAAGAGGATCACCTCCTTCTATCTCATCAGCCCATCTATCAACATCATCATTTATTACTATTCTTCTACTCATTGAAGCAAATGTTGCAGCTGAATTAGACCAACCAAGAGCTATGCTTCCACCTTTAAATAAAAGTGATGTTATACTTGAACCATCTTTTGTTTTTCTAGCCCTAAATAAATCTTTTAATCTAGGTGTTGCTTTTATTGAAGCCCAAAGTTTTGAAGATGAATGAGTTCTTACAGCACTTTCAGTTGGTAGAATTTGAAGCATAGGGCAAGGATATAAATCTGCATAGCAAAATAGCATATTATTTCCAAGCTCTGTAAAACCAAGTTGTGTGCCTTTTATTACTGTTACTTCAGTTGTTGGACTTTGTGGAGATAGCTCATAAGCAATCTCTTCTAAATATGGCATTCTATCTGTTCTATATTGTCCAGGCTCACTTGAACTCTCACTAGGTAAAACTCTATAAGCATCAGCCCACTCTGAAACTGTCATAAGAGGGTCAGGCTCAAATCCTTTTTTAAAATATTCTAATAATTCAAAATTGATATGATTCGCACTCATCTTGATAGATTCCCTAAAATATATCTAATTTCATCATTTATTGTTGATTCAATTTCTTTAATATCTTTTTTCCCAACAACTCTTGAAGCCATTTTGTTTGGAAGATTTAGAAGCATATCTCTAACTTTTCTAGCTACTTCAAAAAATGTTTGCTCCACCTCAACTTTTGAAACATACTCTCCTAACTTAATTTGATAATCTAGTTCCGCAATTTGTCCCATATAATGTTCTCTATGAGCTTTTGCACTAGCATAATTAAAATCTTTGAATTCACCATATTCAGGAATATTTATATTTTTTTTAGATGCTTCTTTTTTCTTTTCTTCAAGTTCTTTCAGGGCAGCTAAATCATCATCTTCTATTTGTTTTCTCTCTTCAGGAGTTAAGTCTGCTAAAGTTTTATATCCTGGTTCAACATTAAATGGTAAAATTGTCTCACTATCTTGCACTTTATCATCTTTAGGAGTTCTACTTTTTTTTAGCTTATTATTTTCATCTAGTAAATTAAAATCTCTCAATCTTTGTAAAGAAGATTGTAAATCCAATTTTTTATCATCACCAACTTCTAAAATATTTTTTTTAATAAGTTTTGAAATATTTTGCTGTGAGCATCCAACTTCTTTTGCAAACTTACTTTGATTAAATCTCATATCTACCTATCCTTACTACTACAACTTAAAAATAAAAAGTCACAACCAACTTTAAAATTGTAAAACTGCATAACAATCGGGGTTGGCACTACCCTCGGTAGTTTTAAACCCAAAGGAGAACCTATTTTATTATTTAGCTGTTTTGATTGCATATTCCAACCTATCTTTAAAATATTTCATACCATTTAATGTAAATTCTTTTTTAGCTGTTGTTTCTAGATCAAGAACTTTTTTATAAGTTGCATTCCTTACTATTTTAAATAATAAAATTGGTTTATCATAATCATTTATCTTTGTATATATTCCAGCTTTTTTAATTGATATATTTGAATCAATAATGAAAAATTGTTTAGATTTAGAATTTAGTTCTTGCATGATTTTTTTAGAAAGACTTTTTTTAGTTCCAGGTGTTTGAATTAAAATTTCATTCTCTTTTAAAAGATTTTTAGATTTTAGAAACTTTTCCAAACCTTTATTGTGTCTATCTCCACCTAGATAGTGTTGCTTAAGAGCAAAATATCCCCAATTGCTCTTATCTATATATATTTCTGTAAAAGGATTTGACTTAGTTGCTTTTATTATCTTTATTGCATTTGGTAATTTTCTTTTAAAAGCTAAATTTGCTAAAGTTTCAATGTTTTGTCTATTTTTAATTGAAAAAGCCAAATCATTTGTAGCTAAAATTTCAGCATATGGTGTCTGCTCTTTTTCTATATTATCAAATTTATTTATTAATTCACTAATTCCAATTATATTAAAACTCTTCATCATCAAGCTCCTATATATCCAAATCTTTTATCAGTAATATAATTTGCAATATTTGAACTCTCTAGCTTTAAATTCAAATTACTATCTGATATAAACTTATTTTCTATATCATAGAACCAACCAATATGTTTAGTACCATTCTTATCTAATACCCAAGCTCTTTTTGGAATGTATGTATCAATCAATCCATTTAAAAATCCATCAAAGTCTTTTAGATAAGTTAAATCTATTGAAGCTTTATATTTATCAATTGCTTCAAGCATAATTTTTATATCTGTATTTTTCCATCTTCTATTATAAATAGTTTGGCTTCTACCTTTGTTAGAAGTTTTTTTATCATACCTATTCCAAAGTATCTCAAAATTAACTCCATAATTTTTATTTACTTTATCAGAAATTTTATCTGTAGATTCGTTAGAATCTGCATTTATATTATTAGATATATTACTATTAAAATCTTCGTGCTTTTCTTGAGCGATTTGATTTTTTAAGTTGTGCGATTGTATTTGATTACTTATCGTTTTTATCGGTACTTTAATACTGTTTTCTCGAGCGATTTCATTTTTTAAGGTGTGCGATTTTTGAGCGATTTCATTTTTTACATTACTATAGTGTGAGTTGTTTTTAAGTTCCCAAAAAGTAAAGAATTTAGCTATTTCTTCTTTAAATTCTTTTATCCATAGTCCAGAAGTATTTGAAGATTTTAAACCCCAAGAATTTTGATAAAACCTTATAGAATTTATATTTTCATCATGCATATCATAAAAATATTCCATAAATGCTCTTGCTTTATCTCTCTTACCCTTTTGTTGCAATTTTAAAACATAAGAGGTTGGCATCATCATATAAAATTTATTACTCATGATTAGTTATACCTACTTTTATAACTTTAGGCTTAAACCAAGCACAAGGTTTAAATGTAACTTTAGAATAACTGCTAAATGTTTGTTCATCTTTCATATTCAAACTACAATGCAACTCATTGTTTATTTCTCTAACTGCATTGCATTTGCTACAATCTTTTAAATCTTCTTTTTTAACTATTACTTTTTTCATTTTCATTTTTTACCTTTACATATCTATACCAGGAATTTCACCCTCTACATTGCTTGAATCTTCTTTAGAAGCATATACAAGCTCTATATGTGGAAAATTTCCAAAACTGTTTGTAGAGCCTTTAAAGTCACAGCTAATCACACCTGTTCTGCCATTTCTATTTTTAAGCAGTAAAATATTTGCTTTATTTACATCAGCTTCTATTTCATTCTTTTCAGCTTTTTCATAGTAACTATCTCTATGAGGGAACAAAACAGCATCAGCATCTTCTTCTAAACTTCCACACTCTTTTAAATCACTAAGCTGTGGTCTATTTTTAGATAATCCTTTTCTTTCAGTAACTCCACGATTTAATTGAGATAAAGCTATAACAGTTATATTTAACTCTTTAGCCAAGGCTTGAAACATTTTGCTTCCAATACCTAACTCTTCATGTCTTTTTTTATTTGGATTTAATTTTGCAAATCCAATATGATCAACAATCCAAACATTAGTTGGAAGTCCAGCTTTATCTCTTGCTCTTTTGATTTTTAAGAATTTTGATTTTAATTGACTAAAAGTAAGAACTTTGTCATCTATATGGAGATATTTATTATTGCTAAAATACTTCAATGTTTTTTTAAAACTATTTAAATCTTTTATATATCCAGATAACAAATCACTTATGCTTTCTTGATTTTCTTGAGCAATCATTCTCATTAGAGCATCTTCACTACTCATTTCTAAACTATCAATTACAACACCTTTATTTCTTTTAATATTATGTAAAGCTATTTGAAATGCCAAACTAGATTTTCCCATAGATGGTCTTGCCCCAATAACTATAAATTTGCCAGGTTCAAACCCACCAAACTTATTGTCAAAATTAGTTATACCTGTATAAATAATTCTATCTTTTCCCTCAGGTGTTGATGCCTTTTGATGTCTTATTTCAAATGATGCAACTATTTCTGAAATATCTCTACTCTTATAAGTTTTTGAAGTATCTGTTATTTTATATAGTTCATCTTCAACTGTTGCAACTGCTTGTGCAGAACTCATATCTTCTTCAATAGCTACTTTCTTGATAGTTGTTGCTAAACATACAAGCTCTCTTTTAATAGAACTATCTTTTATATCTTTTACATAAGCTTTGATATTTGATATAGGATTTGCAGCTAATATATCAAGCAATACATTATCATTAACATCACTTGAGCTAACTCTTTTTCTTATAAAATCTTCATCAATAGGCATATCTTCACTATGAAGTTTTAACATTGCATCATATATTTTTTGGTGAGCTGGAAAATAAAAATCTTTTGGAGCTAAAAGTTCTTTTGCTGTATAAAGATTTTCACCATCAAAGAAAATAGAACTAAGAACTGCTTTTTCAATATTTAGATTATTGTTCATTGATTGACTCCATATAATATTCTTTAGTTCTTGTATCTGGAATTTCTCTTGCAAGTATTTCAATACCTTTATCTCGAAGTTTTTTTATAACTGCAGCTAAACAATAACAATTAAATTCATGAGCTGCTATTGCTGGAGATATTGCATTTCCATTTTGCAAATAGATTAAAATATTATCTTGAGTTGTGTTAGCCATTTGCAATACCTCTTTTAAGTTTTTCAAGATAATCTTTTGTATCTTTTATGATTGTTTGCATATCTCTCATATTTGATACATCAAGCTTTTTTAATTTTTCTTTTTTTTCAACTTTGAAATTTCTTAGGATATGTATAGCTTCATTCATTGCTTACTCTTTAACTGGTATATATTCAACATCATGTTGAAGTTGTTGAAGCTCTTTGATTGCTTCAGAAATTTCTGTTAGTGTTTCATTTTTTTCTTTTCTATCTAATTTATGATCAAGTAAAGAAGTTTTAACTTTTGCCCAAGCTTCATTAAACTCTATCATTGCCTTATCTGCTTGTAGATTTATTTGAGTATCATCTTTTGAAGTATGGTAAATATCAAGCTTTTTTAACTCAAACCCATGTTTTTGAGCAAAATATTCTAAAGTGCTAAAATCAGCTGTTAGTTCTAAATGATGGTTCCACTCTGTAACTGTAATATCATTTTCAGCACTAGGCTTAAGCTTTTGCTCTAAAGTTCCATGACTAATACCCATTTCATGTGCAGCTTCATCTACAGTAAAACCATTTCTTAGTCTATCTTTATTAAAAGCCTTTTTAAAAATGGCTAAAAATCTTGAATCTTTAGACTGTTTATTATGTAAATAATCTCTCATACTATCTCCTAAAATTAGTGATTTTCACTCTAAAGTGTCCTTTATTTGATATAATCTTGTTGGTCGCAAAAAATACACAAGAAAGGACACATTACAATGGAAAGAACAACCCCTTTAACAAAAGAAGAATTAGCTCTAGAAATTCTTAAGCTTTCAGCTGTTCCTATTGAAAAAAATTCTAGTTACAATCTTAAATCAGAGATTGAAGCAAATGCAAAAGCTACAGCTAAAGCATATACTGAAATTCTAGATATTTTATACAACTATGAACCAAAAATCGAAGATTGATTTTCTCTAATTCCATATGAAGCTTTTAAAATTTCAATAATTTTTTTAGCTTCATATTTATCTTCACCAATTATTTCAATAATCTTTTTTACCTTTTTTAATACTTCTTTTTGTGTTAATTTTTCTGCCATTACTTTTAATTCTCCTTTTGTAATTGGTTTTTATCTTCAATAGATGATAAATTCTTAATTGAAATAAAACTTTTACCGAAGTATTTTAATTGTTCATTACTATCAGTAAATATTTCAACTGGTACATTTAAAGAATCTCTAACTTTCAATGCTGAAATAAGTTTAATTTCTCTTTTTCCAGTTAAATATCTTGATACAGTTGAGAGTTCACAATTTAGTATTTGTCTTATTGTTTCTTGAGTAATTTTTTTCATTTTGAAAAGTTACCATATTGGAAATTAAATTAAACTTAATATATTACCATTTTGGATATTACCAATATGGTATAATTAAATATATTTAGAAAGGCTTTATTATGGGTATTGGTTCAAAAATTAAAGAAATATTAGATTTAAAAAAAATAAAACAAAAACAATTTGCTGAGATGATTAATGAAACAACGGTTAATGTAAATAGATATATAAATGAACAAAGACATATTCCAAATTCATTACTTCCTATTATTGCAAGAGAATTAAACATTAGTGTTGACGAATTACTAGATGGTGAACTTATTGAAAAAAAAGTTAGATTCGTACCAGTTACTGGAACAGCTTCTTGTGGTGGAACTGAAATAAATCATCTTCAAGATGATAATAAAAAAGCATATTACAATGGTGATTTTTGGAAACCAACTTTATACTGCGTTATAGCAAATGGTGATAGTATGAGTCCAGAAATTGATGATGGCGATGAAGTTATTATTGACCCAGATGTAAGCTGTCAACATGGTGATATGGTTTACTACAAAATCGATGGTGAGAGTGCAATTAAAGTTCTAGCTATTGATAAAGAAGCTCACATTATGCAATTTGTACCTTACAACAGTAGTGAAACATTTAAAACTAAGACTATCAGGCTTGATGATGAAGAAACTATTGAAAGGCTTACTTACCATAAAGTTGTTTCTGTAAATAAGTTGAAATTTAATAATAGAGCTGCTAGGTTGAAGTTGATAGGGAGATAGAATATAAAAATGGGAAACATAAATTAAATTAGGAGAATTAAATGGAATTATTAGTAAATATATTAAGAGAAATGGGAATACCTTTAATAATTGCTGGAATAATTATTTATTGGCTATATTATTCTAGTACTGTTAAAGATGTTAATTTTAAAAATAAAATTTTAGATTTAGATACAAATAAAGAATACTCACTTGATGATATAAAAAGGATATATTCAAATACATATATATCTACAAGAAATATTAATGAGTTTGGTGAAACTTCAATTAAAAATATTTGTACTCTTATTGAACAAGTTAATGGAAATCTACATAATAAAGAAACTAAATATTATGACTTTATTGTACTTAGAATATTTAGAAGAAAAAATAAATATGATAATGATAAAAACAAAGTACTTGCTATTACATCTAAAATTTTAGATGAAATTGAGAATGAAAAAAAATTTTTCGGTCTAAATATAAGGGAAAGGGAAATACTAAAAGATTTATCTAAAAATAATAACCTATCAGAAGCAGATAAGAGAAGTATTTCTGATTTAAAAGATATTGTCACTAACAGATATAAAGAATTACTAAATAGGAATGAACAAAGTGATAAAATATCAAAAAAGGCAATGAATCTAGGATATATAAGTATTGGAATTACACTTTTTTGGTCTTCAGATTCTTTAAAAAATGCATTAACAGATATATTAAAAAATGCATTAAAAGAAACATTTACAGTTTTAATGCAAAACTAAACAACACGAAACATATATTAAATTAGGGGAATTTAGAAATTGAAAAAAATTACAAATAAAAAAAAATATATTATAAAACAAGAAATTAATAGAAGAAGATATCTATTAGAAAATAGTAGAAAAGATAAAGAACATCAAAATTCTTTTAGTAATTATTCTTTAGATGATTTAGATTATGTAAAAAAAAGACCTTCACAATCATCAATTTCAAAACGTATTATTGCACCAAAAAAATTTTCATTTATATATAATACGAATGAATCACTAAAATTTTTTAATACTTTTTTTGATGCAATCAAACAAGGATACACTAGATTTGATTTTGAGATGTCTAAGATTGAAGATTTAGGTATAGAAACACTTCTATATATTATATCTTTAGATAAAATATATAATGCTAAAGAAAAAAAAATACAAATAATGATATCCATTCCAAAAAAAGATGATTTGAAATTTAAAATGTATGTATCGGGATTTGCAAAGTATTTTACAAAAAATATACATTTAAAAGATATTGATGAAAAAACCATATTCCCTATATGTGATGGTGCTACAAATAAATATAAAGAGAAAGATGATGCTATAACATGCGGAGAAGCTGTTGATTTTGTTAAAGAACTTATAGATAAAGATAGACACAAGGATATGGTATTAAGATTATTATATACAGGACTTGCAGAACTTATGCAAAATACTGATGATCATGCATATAAAGAAGAAGAAAAAGAAGAAAAAGAAGAAAAAGAAGAAAAAGAAGAAAAAGAAGAAAAAGAAGAAAAAGAAGAAAAAGAAGAAAAAGAAGAAAAAGAAGAAAAAGAAGAAAAAAAGATTAACCCTAATGATATAATAAGAAACTGGTATCTTTTTGCAGTCCAATTACAAAAAGGAATTGCATTTTATTTTTTCGATAATGGAGAAGGAATAACAAAAACAGCTAGAAAATCTATTATAGAAAAAGCATTTGGATTAATTGAACTAAGACAAGAAAAGATTTTAGAATCTACACTAAATGGTCAGTTTCGTTCTGCAACAAAACTACCAAATAGAAATAAAGGTTTACCTCAAGTTAATGATTTATTAGTAAATAATGATATAATGATGTCAGTGATTCTAACAAATAGAATTTTAAGTACTTATGATAAAGACTCAAAAACTAGGAAGTTTAAAAAAATTGATTATAATTTTAAAGGAAGTTTGTTTGTCTGGATTTTACCAGACAGCAATTAAAAAATAAAATGAAAACAAAAACTATTAAAATTTCAAACGAATATTCAAAAACAGTAAAAGGTAGATACCATCCTAAAGATGGCAAATATACTGGTCAAAGATTCAGAGAGGAGTTTTTGCAACCTATTTTCAATGATTATGACAAAATAATAATTGACTTAGACGATTTATATGGATATCCTTCATCATTTCGAGAAGAAGCTTTTGGGGGATTAGCTAGACTATTTCCAGAAAATGATGTTTTAGCTAAATTAGAATTTATATGCAATGATGAGCCTCCTTTAATCAATCAAATAAAGCAAGATATAATTGATGCTAGAAAACAAAAGTAATCAAAATATAATAATTTTTTTACTAGTCTTTTTCAGTCTACTCTTTTTTTTCTTCAAGATAGATATTAAACTAATAATGATACCTATAGAATTGAAATATGATACTATTTTAGGAATATTAGGTAACCTTATGATTGCAGTATACATTGCTTCAGTCATATCTAAAAAACAGAAAAATGATGAACTAAAAATTGATAATTGTTTTAAAGAATTGAATCATTTACTTTGCCTACTTAATGAATTAAGAACTCATATTATGGATGAACAAGAAGAAAATAAACTAGATGATATTAAAATAAGATATATGTCATTAATATCTTTACAAATCGAATTAGTTAAAAAATATAAATTTATCCCAAAACATTTTAATGATAAACTTGCTGAACACTATCGTAACTTAGATAAAAGCTTAACATCGGAGAATACTATATGTCATGAAGACTATAAACATTCTTCATTGCAACTAGAAAGAGTAATATTAAATATAAAAAGTAATATTTTATAAATATTTATTATTTATAAACTCTTAAATAAAAAACTAATCAATAATTGAATGTACTATAACTCAATTCTTAGTCTAATTACTACAACAATTTATATTTTAGTAATTAAAAATTAAATTATTACAAAAAGTAACTATCTTATTCAATTAATAATTTCCATATTGGTAATATTTTAAGTTTAAATTAATTTCCATATTGGTAATATTTTAAAATAATTTCATTGTTTGGCGAGAGCCTTGATTCAAGTTGAATCTAAATGAGCCACTAAACTAGATAGAAAATAGTGAAGCATCTAGGGGTTGAGAGTAATCCATAAACTCGATTTGGTTTTGTACTGCATACCAAGAAAAATAAACTGCAGGAACTATTTATATTTGAGTTACCAATTTTGGTGATTCAATAGTAAATAGGAGAAAAAATGACATTAGAAGAATGTAAAGAAGATTTTATAAGGGAATTAGACAATCTAACTAATTGTGGTAGAGAATATGCTGAAATAGAATGGGAAACTCTTGAAAAAGAGAATTTGGATATAAAAAACTGGAAAAATGGTTATGCAAAATCTTTAGCCAAAGAAATTGTTGATAATTGGGATATATAAAAATTAAAAGGAGAAATAAAATGACTTTAATAGTTTTACTTTTTATGCTTATAATGATTGGAAAAATCTTAAGCGGTTTTAGAATGTTAATCAAAAAAGATTACAAACAAGAGATAGATACAAATGAAGCTTTAGTAAGTTTGACTATATTTATATCTTTCTGCTTATTTGCTTATGCTTTCTACATACTTCTATTGGAATCTCTTTCAAAAGTTTGATTACATTCACTGCATTGATAAGATTTTTTATCCATAAATTCTGGCATTACAGGATGTGGATATATTTTTAAAAGTTTTGTATTTGTCTCATTACAATATGGACATTCAACACCTTTTTTTATTGGTTTTTCAAGTTGTGATTCAAGATCTTTTACTTTTTGTTCTAGTTCTTGAACTCTTTTTGGTAAACCAACTAACTCTTTCCAAACTGGGATTTTTTCTAGTAAAGTATTTAATTCTTTAAGCATAAGTGAGCCTTTGTATATATTTTGTTTCGCAGCTATATTATATAACAAAGGTTCTCTTATGCATATTTCCATAGATTATATTTAAAAAAGTTGGTGCGAGGGTTCAAGCCAACTACTCCTTTTTTTTAGATATCAAAGATGCTTAATTTGAACCAATATCATCAGCAAGGTAAAGTTTTTTGTAGAGTTAAAACTTTAGAACCTAAAAAATAGTAGCCCTACTTCCTTCAAGGGCTACTTACTAATTAAAAAAATACTTATGTAAGAGCAAAAGTTAAAACAAAAAGTTTACAAAAAATATTTCTATAAACTTATAAAATTATTATTTTGACAAAATTATTCATAAAAGCAAGTGCTTCCGTTTCTGGTGCTTTTGCTCTTTTGTAAGTTTTTAAAATCAAAAAAGGAAAAAATATGGCAAAAAATACAGAAAAAAAACTATATATAAGAGTTTGGAATAGTAAAAACAAATTTGTAGGTGTTATATCGGTTAAAACTATTGATGATATAAAAAGACTTGCAAACACATATCCCAGATATGCATATTTAAATTTATAAAGATTTTAAAATATTGGTATAATGTATAAATTAATTTTATTAACAATTTGTAAAATAAAATTACAAGAGAAATATAAATATATTAGAAGCTAGCTAATATTTTAAAAATAATATAGGGAAATGATACAAGTGAAATTTGAACTAAAAAAAATATCAGATGATCAAAAAGATTCTTTGGAACAATTGGGAACAAAAGAAAAATTTTGGTTTATAGATGAAGACAAAGAAAAAAAGCTTTTTAAAATTGGTAGACCAGGAACTGGTGAAGATTGGGTTGAAGTTGTTGCTGCAGAAATTTGTGAACTGTTAGATATACCACATGCTAAATACGAATTTGCTACCTATGAAAATGATCAAGGAACTATTACAACAAATTTTGTTCCACAAAATGGTAGATTGATACATGGAAATGAAGTATTAGCAAGAGCTTATTCTAATGTGCATATAGAATATCAACAAACAATGAAATATCAATTAAGAGAATATAGATTAAGAGTAATAAAAGGAATACTAACTTTACCAACAACATTAAATGGTAAACCTATAAATCCTAGAATGAGCTCTTTTCAAAAAACTCCTGAAATAGTTACGGCTTTTGATATGTTTATTGGGTACATTATGTTAGATTGTCTTATTTCTAACCAAGATAGACATCATGAAAATTGGGGAATTATTATTATTGATAAAGATATCTTTTTAGCACCTACTTTTGATCATGCATCTGGCCTAGGTAATAAAGAAAAAGATTCTGAAAAAAAAGAAAGATTATCAACAAAAGATAAAAATTTTACTGTAAAAGCTTTTGTAAAAAAAGCTAAAACTCCTTTTTATCATAAAACCGATAAAGCACTATCAACACTAGAAGCTTTTCAACTTTGTTATGACTGGGAGCCTAATGTAGCAAATTACTGGTTAGATAAGCTAGATAAAATAAATGAAGATTTTCTATATGAAGTTTTTAATAAAATCCCTGACCATATAATAAGCCAAATATCAGTAGAATTCGCCATCGAGATAATCAAAGAAAATAAAAATAGATTATTAGAGATAAAAGAGGAAAAAAATAATGAAAAATAAATTAATTTTAGCATGGAAAAATCCAAATACAAGAACATGGACTCCTGTTGGAATTTTAGAATATAAAGAAAATAAATACTTTTTTAATTATACAAAGGGTGCAAAAGTTGAAAATTTTAATCCTTTTGGACAAATGATTGATTTAGAAAAAACTTATGAATCAGAAACTTTATTTCCTATTTTCCAAAATAGATTACTTTCTAAATCTAGACCTGAATATGAAGATTATTTAGAGTGGTTAGATATTAAATCATCTGAAAAAAATGATTTACTTGAATTGTCTATTAGTAGAGGAATTAGAGCAACGGATGACTTGCAATTATTTCCTTTCCCAGAAATAAATGAAGATGGTAATTATGAAGTTAAGTTTTTCAGTCATGGAATTAGCCATATGGCATCAAATTATATAGAAAGACTTTCTTCTCTATCTATTGGTGAGAAATTATTAATTACTCATGATTTACAAAATAGATTTGATAAAAATGCTTTATTACTAAGAACAGAAAAAGATCCTATAGAATTACTAGGATTTTGCCCGTCATTCTTTGCAAATGATTTTAATAAATTACTAAAGGCAAATGGACCTCAAAATATTAATGTATATGTTCAAAAAATAAACCATAAAGCTCCTATTCAACTTAAATTACTTTGTAAAATTGAAACAAAATGGCCAGTAGGCTTTACTCCATTTGATGAAGATATATTCAACCCTATAATAAATATAAAATAGCCTACTATAAGAAGGCTATTTTATTGAAATGTATTTGGAAAAAAATACTCCAAATAAAAAAAACTATACCCAAATGCAGTTGATATAGCTATAAATACTATATATATTATAAAAATAAATATTACTTGTATTTTAAATTCTTCAATATTAGTTAGAAACACTAATGCTTTAGCAATAATACATGCAACGATAAACCAAAAAACATCTAAAATCAAATAAGATAAATGATATCCCAAAAAAACTCCTCTTTAAAAAAATTAGTTAAAAAACTATAGGTATATTATCTGTATAACTTTTTTTTGCTATGAATTTATAATATTTTTATTATAAATCTACTAATTTATTGGTAAAATACGAACTACCGTACAAAATATAAATTTAATATTATTTTTTTAAATAACAATACGGATTAACAAAACACAAAACTAAACATAAATTAATCTAGGAGAGAAAGATATGAAAAATGAAATAAATATCATAAAAAATATCTATGCATTAGAAGCTGAACTGAAAAAATGCATAAATAAAAAAGAATCTATACCAAAAGAAATTTTAGCTGTTTTAGATGAAGCCAAATACTCAGTAAATAGGCTATCTGAAATAGTAAAAATTTATAAGGTAACAAAATGAATAGTGCAAAAAGATTATTAGATATTCTAAAAACTATAGAAAAAGAAGCAAATTATTATAAAGCTTGTGAAATTTTATTTAACTGCAAAGATACATTTTTACAACTATATTTTTATAAATACTTTTTAAATGATTTAAAAAATATAGAAAGAATACTCAAAGACACAGGAAAATATAAAGAAAATATACATAAATCAAAAATTGATTTAGTAGCCATAAGTATTTCTCCAAATTATGTAGAAGAAGTAAATTATGACTACTCTATTTCAAGCATTACAGATTCTTATAAACGAAAAAAAGAGTTAAGTATAGTTAATTTAACTGGAGCTATAGAATTTCTAGAACTTATGGAAACTTTTATCCCTGATGAAGTTTTCTACGACAAAGATATTGAAGATTTAAGAATAGCACTAAAAGACATTGATAAAACCAACTCACCTTTAGATGATATTATTGCTGATATTGATGAAGCAGTTCTATACTATGGATATTTTGGAAACAATATTATAGAAGATAAATTCCATAGAGTTCTTGGAAATACTTTAATAAATTTAGAAAAAATCAAACCTTATATAAAACAATTCCCAAAACCTTTTAAAATAATATTAGGCTTTTTTGAAGTTTATAAAAAAATAAAAGATATAAAAGAGGAAATTCCAGTTTTACTTGAATATGTAAAAAAAGAACTAAATGAAAATTCAGAGCCAATTGATGCTGAAATTTTAAGTGAAGAATAAAGGAAAATAATGAATGACAATCTAACTATTGCAATATATTGGAAAGAAATCACTATAGTAATTGAAACAATTTCAATTATTGCCATGAGTGTTTATTTTAAATACTATCTTACATCTTATCTCAAAGAAAAAGGTAAAAATCTTGCAACAAAACAAGATATTGAAGAAATTACAAATAAAGTAGAATCTGTAAAACAAGAGTATAAAATAGAATTTGATTTAATCAAAAATCAAAATGACTTGTATTTCTCTGAAGTAAAAAGTATTAAAGATAGATACAATTCAAAGCAATTTGAGATATACAATAATTTATGGGCTTCTTTAATTGAACTAAAATTATCTGCAGATACTTTATGGGATGAAGCAACAAAAACAAAATTAAAATATTTTGTAAAAAAAATTGCAGAAGCAGAAAAAGCTATAGAAACGAGTTCTTTACTATTAGAAGATACCGACTATTTAAATCTAAAACAACTATTAACAGAATTTAATAATTTTGAAGTTGGCAAAGAAAACATAATTAAGTTATATCAAATCAAAAATAAAACGAATCAAGAAATAACAGATTCTCATATTGAAAATTCTTCTATTAATAGTATGATTAACATAAACAAAACAATAAAAAATGAATACGATACTTTAATTGATACTTTAAAACAAAAATTCAAAGAACAAATTAAAGGTAATAATAAATAAAGGAGAAAAAATGGGAAAACTAATAAAAATTGATGATATAAGTAAGGAATTAGGAGATGTTCCTTTTTTAGATGCACCATACGGGTATTGGAATAAGGATAAAGATGGGTTTAATGGATTTGAACAAATAGCAATTTCAGACATGACTGAAGAACACATAAAAAATTCTATAAATATGATTAAAAAGACATATATTCCACATTATTCTAAAGGCGATTATATTTTAGAATTACTTGAAAAAAAGATTGAAGAATTAGAAGAGGAGTTATAATGAAAATAGAAAACCAAAAAGAAATATATAAAATAGCTAAAGAGATTAAACCTATTATGGATTTAGAAATAGGATGGGGAAATGAAATTTTAAATACTTTAATTGCTGTTGCATTAGATAAATATAAAAAGAATGTAGATGCAAATGCTTCATTTAAAGAATTATTATTATTTGTTGGTATTGATGGTTTTTTAAAAATATATGCTCCAATAAAGCCAAAAGCAGGTGTAATGAATGATAGAGACCATCTATATTCAAATGAAGTTAGTTGGCATGAAGATTATGAGTATTTTGTAAATGCTTTATATAATAAATTTTTGGAATTTAATAATATAGTTAAAAAAGTTTGTACAGAACTTGGAATAACTCAAAAAGAGTTGGCTGAAGAGTTGGGAATGAAAGCAACAGCTTTGTCAAACTGGGCAAATGGCGATATTCCACAAATTGCACAAAAAGCTTTAGAACTTTTACTTGAAAATAAAAAACTAAAAGATGATTTAAATATCATTAAAAAAGCCCACGAAATACTACATAGTTAAGCCGTGTAAAATTTACACAGCTTAAATTCAATATAAAACCAAAGGATGTAAGAAAATATTACACCCTTAAAGGTGTCAAGTTTTTCTTTATACCTTTAAAATTCAAATATTTGATTTAAAATATAATATAAAATCAAATATATGAATAAATACCTTGACATAAATCAAATTATTGATTATAATTTCTCTAATAGTTCAGATATTTGAACTTTTCTAAAAGAAATAAAATCTAAGGAGGATTTATGTTAGCACTTATATACAATGATACACAAATCAACTATGAATTATCAAAAGATTACGGAAAACTATTTTTAAATAGTGATGTTTGCTTAGGATATGGAATATCAAAACAAGCTTTAAATGATAATTTAAAAAGAAACAAAGATGAACTACAAGAAGGTACTCACTATATCTATGATTATGCTATGACAAATGGTGGAAGACAAAGAGTTATCAAATGGACTTCTTTGGGAGTTTATCATCTTGGATTTTTTATCAAATCAAAACAAGCTAAAGAGTTTAGAAAATTTATGGGAAATGTTGTAAATGCTCTTGATCCATTTAAAATAAATGATAAAAGAGTTGAATCAACTATACAGATAGAACTATCAAAACTAAATCAAGAAATCAAAGATTTAAAAAATCAACTAGCCCTAAAAGTACAAGAAGAAGTAAATCCATTTAAAGGTTATTACACTCCAAACTGGGCTTTTAGAGTAAGAGAAAATGAATATGCATATACTCGTAAGGACTGGATGCTACTTTTAAATGAGTGTGAAAGAACACTTGTATATGAAAGACAAAATAGAAGCTATACAAGGCAATTATCTTATAAAGGAGGTAATCTGATATGAAATATGGAAACTATATATTTGAAAGTTTTAAGGAGTTCCAACAAATTCTAAGTTTGGCGACAGCGAATGGAGTTGGAACAGGTGAGAAATTTTTTAATTTCTTAAGTGAAAATTATAGTCATAAACTAATTAAAAGCAACTAAAGGAGAAACAATATGAGTGCAGTTGATTTTGAAGTATTAAAACTAATACCAAAAATGCTTGAAGAAATGCAAGATTTAAAAAAAGAAGTTACTGAACTAAAGCAACACATAAAGCCAAAATATGATTTAACTAAAAGAGATGGAGTTATAAAATATCTCAATGTTTCAAATAGTACAATTACACGATATATAAGTGAAGGGATTTTTAAAGAAGGTTATCACTACCATAGAGAATTAAAGAATAATGCTAGTAAAATTATATTTGTAAGTGGTGCTATTGAAGAGTTCAGAAAGGAAAAAACCAAATGAAACTCTACAACAGAAACGGAATATTATACATCTATTTGAATGGGGTTAGAAAGAGCAGCGGCTTAAAAGATACAAAAGAAAACCGCAAACTCTTAGAAAATCACCATAAAAGAGATGAGTTCTATAAAAAATTTGATGTTAATACAAAAGGCAAAACAGTTATTGATTTTTGCGAAGAGGTTCTAAGAGAAAAAGAGAAAACCTTGGAACCTACATCTATGCATAATTATTATAATCATCTTGAGAAAAATATTTTACCAAAATTTGATAAAAAATATCCTCAAGAAATAACACCTATGTTTTTAAAGCAATGGTATGAAGAGATGGAATTTAAAAGCTCATTAACAATTTGTGTATCAGCTATATTAAAACCAGCATTTGAAAATGCGATTATAGAAGGATATATAAAAACAAGTCCATTTGTAGTTACTCTACCAACAGTAAAGAGTGATTACGAGATAAAACCTTTTACACTAGAAGAAATGACTAGAATTTTGAACTGTGAAAGAGGAGTGTTTAAAAACATTTTAGGAGTAGCTTTTTTCACTGGTATGAGAGCTGGTGAGATTTTGGCTTTAAAATGGAAAGATATTGATTTTGAAAATAAAAGTATCACTATTGAAACACAAAGAACAAGAGGATATACAAAAAAACCTAAAACAAAAAGTAGTGTAAGAACTATTGATATGATTTCTCAATGCGAAGTATTTTTAAAAGAACAAAGAAAACTAACTGGTTTAGGTGAATATGTATTTTTAAATACAAAAAATAAAGTATTCTATGGCTCTGGTGATTTACAATACAAATGGTATGATGTCCTAAGAAGATTAAAACTCGAAAAAAGAGGATTACATCAAACTAGACATACTTTTGCAAGTAATATGCTGTCTAATATGGAAAATCCTCTTTGGGTTTCTCAAATGCTAGGTCATAAAAGCTTAGTAATAACTCTTAATACCTACACAAAATATATCAAAAAAGATAGAAATGCAAAAACTACATTCCTGGACAATATGAATTTACAGTTTTGCACAAATCTAGCACAGTAGCTCATTTAACACCGAAAAGGTCACTATTTTACTAAAAAAAGCACTTTTAGATGATTTTTTATAAAATTTAATAAAAAATTGTAAAAATTTTAGGAAACTTAAAGTTTAACTATAATAAAGTTTTCGCAATTTATTTTATACGAGGAGTTATTATGAACAAAGCGGAATTTATTGATGCGGTTGCTGCAAAAGCTGGTTTATCTAAAAAAGATGCAAAAGGTGCTGTTGATGCAGTATTAGATACTATTACTGAAGCTTTAGTTAAAAAAGATTCTGTAAGCTTTATTGGGTTTGGTACATTCTCAACAGCAGCTAGAGCAGCTAGAGAAGCTAGAGTTCCAGGAACTGATAAAACTGTAAAAGTTGCTGCTACAACAGTTGCTAAATTTAAAGTTGGAAAAGCTCTTAAAGAGGCTGTTGCTAAGTAAGTTTTAAAACTTATTAAGAGAGTTTATTTTTATTTAAAATAAACTCTCCTTTCTTTTTTTATATTTATAATTTACTTTATTTAATATTAAGACTTATTTTAAAATATGTGGCTCTATGGCGGAATTGGTAGACGCGTACGATTCAAAATCGTGTTCCATTGGAGTGCCAGTTCGACTCTGGCTAGGGCTACCACTTGTTTTAATTCAATTTATATTATATTTATTAAACTCTTTTATAAAATTTTCTAATTCAGTTTCTATTTCTTCTTTAGCTATTCCATTTTGTAATGCACCCTTTTTTACACTATTTTGAAAAATCTTAGTTATTTTTCCATCCTCGAAAACTTTATATACAAAATATCCATTTTGTGAGTTATTATTTATATCTAAACTATTAGAAAAACTACCACTTGAATCATTTATCAAATTAATTTTTGAATCTTTAAATATCTTTTCAAGTTCACCATTTACTGCTATTTGTTTAATAAGCCAAGGTGTATTTGATATATTTGCTACTAAAACTATATTTTCATTTATATTTTTCTTATGCAATTCACTAAAAACTGCCAAAGAATCATGATTTAAAACTATCAAATATAATGGAAATTTCTTGAAAAAATCATCTTTTTTTGTATAGTTATTTCCATTTACTACATCAAAAAAAGCAGGTAGATTTTTGAATTCTAACTCTTTTTGATTTTTATCCTCTTTTATATTACTAGGAATCGTAAGATATATTAAAAATCCAAATCCAACAACAAATAATAAAACTACTTTGAAAATATTCTTCATAGACGCTTACCCTCTTTCTTTGCCCATCTTTTAAATAATCTATAATTTAAAACATCTTTTGGCATTTTTACACTATTTACTACAAATTCAGACAAAATATTAGCTAAATATGGAGCTAAAACAAAACCTCTTCCACCAACACCATTTAAAGTATATAAATTTTCATACAAAATCAACTGCTCATCTTTGATAAAAGCCCCATTTTTTATATGTGGATAAGATTTAAAACTATTTTTACTATCAATCAAATTTCCAACCATTGGAAAATAATCAATACTTGAAGCTCTAGCTCCTATTTTTATATCTACAACTTCTACATTTTCAAGTTCCAAAATATCATTTGCTTTTTCTAAAAGCTTTTTTGTATCATTATTCATTATTTTTAAAGTTTTTTCATTGTGAGATATAAAATTTATATCTTTTAAATTCAAATTGTAAGAGCTATCACTCATATCTTGATCAAATCTATTATGTGTCGCACCTATTGAACTTCTATATTTTTCATTTTCTTTAACACTTTTAGAGATTGAACACTCTTTATGATAGTTATACAATACTTTTGTAGTAGTTAAAATATCAATTTTTTGACCCCAAACTGCTCTTAATTTAAAATAATCTTCATTAATTAATGAAATATTTGCACCTGTACATAAAAATAGCTTATTTGCTTTAATCTCACCATTTAAAATCCAATAATTTTCGCTTTGATGAATTGTTTTAACATCATAATTAAATAATTTTTCAATACCACTACTAAGCTCTTTACATAAAATTTCAGGTTTTACAGTACTTCCTATTTCAAAATAATAGCCATTATCTTTTTTTTCAAAAGGAAAATTCATATAAGGTATATAATTATTAAATTTATCTTCATCTTCTTTATTTTTTGGAATTCTTATTGTTCCAGATTTTACAAAACTTTGTGGAAAATTCTCTTCATAAAACTTTGTTGAAAACTTTAAAGCATTTGTTACTAAAGTTTTAAAACTATTATCAATACCTAAAAGAGGCGATAAAAAAGCTCCAGCAGCTCCACTTGCACCCAAACAAACATCACTATTTTTATCAATAAGCAAAATGTTATTAGAATATTTTTTTAAAAAATAAGCTAAAGAACATCCAACTATTCCACTTCCAACAATTACATAATCATATTTTTTCATGAAAATAGTATATCAAAAAAAATCAAAGTATATTTTAAATTTAAGTAGATAAAATATAGAATTATTTTTAAAAGGTAGTTTATGAAAATTTTAGTAACAGATGATTCTAAAATGGCTAGAAAAATGGTAATAAAAACACTTCAAGATGCTTTGAATGATAAAAATTATGAAGTTTTAGAAGCTCAAAATGGTCAAGAGAGTGTTGATTTATATAAAGAGCACAATCCGAATATAGTTTTTATGGATTTAACAATGCCTGTAATGGATGGATTTGAAGCTTTAAAACAAATAAAAGAGTTTAATGAAAATGCAAAAGTAGTTGTAATATCTGCTGATATACAAAAACAAGCTATGGATAAAGTTAGAGAGCTTGGTGCACTAAATTTTGTAAAAAAACCAATAGATTTGAAGAAAATGGAACAAATTTTAAATAGTATAATCTCTTAAAAGGTAAAAAATGAGTAATATAGAATTAACAGAAGATGAAAAAGATTGCCTTCAAGAGCTTATGAATGTAGCTTATGGAAGTGCAACTGCTGCAATTACTGAGATATTTGACGCTTTTGCAAAACTTAGTATTCCAACTATTCAAATAATAAATGCTGTAGATTTAAAAGATTATTTAGCAAAAGAGTTGAATTTTAAAGATGAACACTTTGTAGCATCACAGCAAATAAATGGTCCTTTAAGTGGTGAAAATATGTTTATAATAGATAAAAAATCTGCTACAAATATGTCTATTAAATTTAGTTTTAGTGATGATCAAATTTCAAATGAAGATATTAGCGATATAACTTTAGAAATTACAAATATTTTATCATCTTCAACTATAAGTAAATTAGCAGAAAATATAGAAACTAGCGTCTCTTTTTCTGCTCCAACAATAAAAACTATAAATTCAATCAATCAATTAAACAATATATTTATAAGTAACTATGAAAAAGTTATAATAATATCTACAAAATTGGAGTTTGATGACTTAAATATTCATGGTGAACTATTTATTTTAACAACAGATAACTCAATTTTATTTATAAAAGATAAATTAAATAAGATATTGGATGAACTATGAGTAATCCTGCAAAAAATAAATTTGATATTATTTGTAATACTGTAGATAATGGGATTATTGTATTAAACAAAGAGTTAAAAGTATTTTTCTGGAATAGATGGTTAGAGACTAGAACTGGTATAGAAGCAAATAGTATTATTGATAAAAATATTTTAGATTTTTATTCAAATATTGATGAAAAAAAATTAAAAAGAAAGATAATAACAGCTTTAAAACTAAACTCTCCAACATTTTATACTCCACAAACAGATGATTTTTTAATAAATATAGAGATAAATAATATCTCTGATAGAGTATTTAATCAAATGCAACAAAGCATTACTATAACTCCATTAGACTTGGAAGAAGGTTTAGTTATTTTATATATATACGATATAACTTTTTTAAGTGAAATAAACTATAAACTTGAAATTGCAAAAAAAAGTTTAAGTGAAAAGAATGAAGAATTAAGACTTATTTTAGATACTACTATGGAAGCTATAATTATTTTTAAAGATAATAGTGTTGTTGATTGTAATAAAATAGCAATTGAACTATTTAATAAACAGATGAAATATGAGTTAATAAATAAAAGTTTTAATGATTTAATACATAATAAAAACAGAGATATTCTAAATGAAAAAGAGCCATTTGAAACTAATTTAATAAGAGAAGATGGAAGTGAATTTAATGCTATTATAAACATTAAAGATACAAGTTTAAACAACCAAATATTTAAAATTGTAACTATTGTAGATATAGAAGATTTAAAAAGAAAAGAGAATCTTATGGCAGAACAGACAAAACTGGCTGCTATGGGTGAAATGCTTGGAAATATTGCTCATCAATGGAGACAACCTTTAAATATTATCTCTATGTCATCTTCAAATCTTAAATTAAAAAATGATATTGGAGAGTTATGCAGTTCTACATTAAGTGAGTCATTATCTCTTATTTTAAGAACAACAAATCATTTGTCTGATACTATCGATACATTTAATGATTTTTTAAAAACAGATAAAGAGAAAAGCTTTTTTAATGTAAATGAAAATATCAAAAATAGTATCTCTTTGGTAGATAGTTTTTTCAAAAATTTTAATATTGATATTATTTTAGAATTAGAAGAAGGTATTTTTATAAATAGTTTAGCAAATGAATTTTCTCAAGCATTTATAAATATTTTAAACAATGCAAAAGATGCTATAGTTTTAAATCTAAAAGATGATGAAAATGGTTTAATAAAAATAAAAACAAAAAAACTTGATAATTTTATAGAAATTTCGATTTTAGACAATGCAAAAGGTATCGAAAAAGATATTTTAAATAAAATATTTGAACCATATTTTACTACAAAACATAAATATCAAGGTACTGGTCTTGGTCTTTATATGACTAGAAAAATTATAAATTCTAGCATGGGCGGTGAAATAACTGTTCAAAATAAGAAATTTGTACACAATCATAAAAAGTATGAAGGGGCAGAGTTTAAAATAAAAATTCCTATCAAACTTGATTGACTTTGACTCAAGGTTTGTGATATAATAAAGTCCTAATAATTTAAAAATTTTAATAATATAGGATTTGAAAAATGGCAAAAAGTTTATATGAAACATTAGAAGTAAGTGAAAATGCATCAGCAGATGAGATAAAAAAAGCTTACAGGAAACTAGCAAGAAAATATCATCCAGATGTAAATAAAGATCCAAAAGCTGAAGAGAAATTTAAAGAGATAAATGCGGCTTATGAAGTTTTAAGTGATCCACAAAAAAAACAGCAATATGACCAATATGGAGACTCTATGTTTGGTGGGCAAAATTTTAGTGATTTTGCTAGAAATCAAGGCGGTGGAGTTGATTTAGATGAGATTTTAAGACAGATGTTTGGTGGTGGTGCCGCTGGATTTGGAAGAAGTAATTTTGGTAGCGGATTTGGATTTGATGCTCCAGATTTAGATACAAATGCACAAATTACAATACCTTTTGAAGTTGCAGTTTTAGGTGGGAAAAGAAATATCTCTTTAAATAATGATTCATTTGATATAAAAATTCCAGAAGGAATTGAAGATGGTCAAAGAATAAGAGCAAAAGGAAAAGGAAAATCATATCAAGGACAAAGAGGAGATTTAATTTTAAAGATAAATATCTCTCCTAGCAATGAATATGAAAGAGAGTTTGATAATCTTATAAAATATTTTGATTTACCATTAAAAACAGCTCTATTTGGTGGTAAAGTTGATATTAAAACTATTCACAAAGATATAACTCTAAAAGTTCCACAAAATACAAAACAAAATCAAAAGTTTAGAGTAAAAGAGCTTGGTGTTTTAAATAGAAAAACAAAAGTAAGAGGTGATTTATATCTTAAAGCAAATATTATTTTGCCAAAAGTTGAAGATTTAAGTAGCGAGCTTCGTACACTTCTTGAAAAAGAGTTAAAAGATAGTTAGTAGGAGTTTTTTATGGAAAAAAATAGCTATATTGAACCAGTTTATTTAATATCAGTAGTTGCTGATATTTTAGGAGTACATCCACAAACTTTAAGACAATATGAAAGAGAGGGGCTAATAAAACCATCTAGAACTAATGGTAAAATAAGGCTATACTCGCAAAAAGATATTAATCACATAAAATATGTTTTAACACTCACAAAAGAGATAGGTGTTAATTTAGCTGGCGTTGATATTATATTAAAATTAAATGATAAAATAGAAGAACTTGAAAGTATAATTTCAACATACAAAAAAAAGGCTCAAAAAGCAGATAATTTGTCTGTTGTTCCTGATAAAAAAGCATTAGTAATTCAAAAAAGCTCTTTAGAGATGGTTATTATAAAAAAGTAATTAGTAATTTTTGGGAAATTATCCCAAAAAATTACTATTTTGGATCAATTAAGAATTTTCTATTTTTATAAATAGAGTGAATAAAAGCCAAACCAATTGGTACTATTGCGAAAGTTGTAATCAACATAGGTGGTAAATGATGGAAAATTTGAACTATCATAGATAAAGCTAAAAGCCCAATTGACCACATAGCACCATGCTCAAGATATATATATTTTGAAACAACCTCTCTTTCAACCATAAAGATAGTAAGACTTCTTACTGCCATTGCACCAATACCAAGTCCTAACATAATTATCACAACATTTTGAGTAATAGCAAATGCTCCTAAAACTCCATCTAAAGAGAAACTCATATCAATTACCTCAAGATACATAAAAGATATAAATCCTCCACTTAATTCTGTAACTTTAGAATCATTAGAATCTGTTTTAAGTTCTATAACACCCTTCAAAAGCTCTAAAAGATAAAAAGCAATCACACCAATAATCATTGGAACTAAAATTTCTAATTTATTTACAGTTACTAATTGCTCTCCCATAACTACTTCATTTGGAGCAACATATGTAATTACAAGCATTAAAAACATTATAAATAGAGCTTTAATATCACCTACTTTTGATAATTTTGTAGCAAAAGATTCTATGTATTTAACCCAGTGAGTATCTTTGTTTTCATCAAAAATGAATTTTAAAAATAACATTAATAGGAACATTCCACCAAAAGACATAATTACGTGGTGAGAACTTTGAATAATTTTTTCATACTCTTGAGGATTTTTAATAGCTAATTCAAAAGAATCAATAAATCCCATAGATGTTGAAAAATATACTATTAAAATAGGAAATACAAATCTAACCCCAAATACTGCAATAATCATACCCCAAAGAAGAAATCTTCTTCTCCAAACAAGAGCCATTGTTGCCAAAATAGTAGCATTTACAACTGCATTATCAAAAGATAAACTAAGCTCCAAAACAGATAAAATGGTACCTTGGTAAAGTGCAAAAAAGCCACCATATAAAAATAGTAACACTGAAGCTACAAACCAAACAGCAAAAAAGCTGTAAAAATAAGATATTAGAGGTTTTTGTTTCAATATAATCCCTTGATTTATAAATTTTTGCGATTATATCAAAATTTAATAAATATTAGCCATTTGCATTTAAGTAACTATTTAATTCTTTCAAATCCAATTTTTCAGATATTTTAATTTTTAAATCCATAATATAAAGATTATTTAAATCGAACTGCTCTAGTTTAACAAAATCTTTTTGTGTTGTAACAATTCCAAAATCTTTGTATTTTTTTAAAATAGTATCTATATCATCTTTTGTGAAAGTGTGATGATCTTCAAAAAAGATAGTCTCTATATTTTTTGGTAAAAATTCTAAAAGCCTTTTTGGTTTTGAAATTGCAGTTAAAAGAATAGTTTTTTCTGGAAGTTTTGATTTCTCACCATCTTTTTTTATCTCTACCTCTCTTTTAAAATCAATACCTTCTTTTAAAACTAAATTTGCTTTTTTATAAAAACTCTTTGGCTCTCTATAGGCTCCGCTTGGAATACAAAAGTTATTTGTTGGTTCATCTTTTGGTTTTAATAAAATATCAAATTTTTTAATATTGTATTTTGAAAATCCATCATCTAAAAAAATAACTTTACAGCCTAACTCTTTAGCTTTATTTATACCCAAAACTCTATCTTCACTAACTATTACTGTTGCATTTTTCAAAGATGTAGCTAAAAGCATAGCTTCGTCACCACTTATATTTACATCAACTTTTATTTCACCATATAAACTAACTACAAAAAGTCCTTTTGAAGCTCTTCCATAACCTCTTAAAATGATGCAAACATCTTTAATATTTTTTGCTAATTCAATTGTAATTGGTGTTTTCCCACTTCCTCCAACTGTTAAATTCCCAATAGATATTATAGGAATACCAAAATCAACTTTTGATGAAGTAACTCTTTTGATAAAAATAATAAAAATGTACAAAAAGCTAAAAGGTAAAAGTAAATAAGATAATATTTTTTGGAAAGAATTTGGAAAAAAGAGATAATCTTCAATCCAAAAAATAATTTTTTGCTTCAAAATTTCAAATCCACTCTTGTGCAATTTGCACAACTTGGTCACAAACATAATTTACCTCTTCATTTGTAAGCCCAGCATATATAGGTAAAGATAAAATTTGTTGGTAATTATTTAAAGCATTAGGAAATGCTGTTATTTTTATAGAATATTTATTTTTATAATAAGTCAAAAGATGAAGAGGAATATAATTTAAAGCTGTAGAAACACCTTTTTCTTTTAAAGCCCTCGCAAAAGCATCTCTATTTCTAGATATTTTTATTATAAATTGAGTGTATATATGTTCATCTTTATGAGGCAATATAGTAATATGTTTTATATCTTTTAATCTATCTTCATATAGTTTTGCTATCTCTTGTCTTCTTTTTATAAAGCTATCCGTTTTTTTTAGCTGAGCTATTGCATAAGCAGCATCAAGTTCAGAAATATCAAATTTATGCCCAATATCATCTACATCATAAACATAATCTAAGTTTCCATAACTATCATATGCTGTTGTAATTGCATGGTTTCTTAAAAGTTTTGCTCTAGTTGCTAACTCTTCATTATTTGTAACTAAAACTCCTGAACGACTAATTGCATACCTAGATGGAGATGGATTTGTTGAAAAGATTGTCATATCAGCACCTAAATTTCCAACTTTTTTTCCCTTATATGTAGTTCCTAATGCAGCTCTACAATCTTCAATAATTAAAATATTATATTTTTTACCTATTTCATAAATTTTGTCTAAATTTGGAGCAAGTCCACCAATAAAAGTAATAATCGCTGCTCTTAATTTTTTCGATTTATTTGCAATAATTGTCTCTTCAAACTTCTCAATATCTAAATTCATATCCTCTAAATTTATATCCACAAATATAGGTTCTGCATCAAAATGTCTTACAGTCTCTGGTAAGTTTACAAAAGAGTTTACAGACATTAAAACCTTATCACCTCTTTTTAATCTCATAGAACTAAGAGCTAAATGAAGAGCTGCTGTTGAAGTTGCCGTTGCAATAGCATACTTTGCTCCAATATATTTAACCATCTTCTCTTCAAACTCTAAAACTTTTGATAAATCATCTTTAGCTTGAAGAACTGACTTTAACTGATCAATCTCTTCGTTATCTAAAGTTGCTTTATATATTGCAATATTTCTCATCTTTACCTCAATTTCTATATTTTAGCAACTATTGGCAATCTTCTTTTGAACTCATTTATCTTTACTCTTTTTTTTATTGTCTCTATAAATTCATCTTCAAAACCAAGAGCCAAAAGCTCATCTTTACTTCTCTTTTCATCTATCATCTTCTTTAATAAAGAGTCTATTTTAGAATAACTATATCCCAAATCAGCCTCATCACTTTGACCTTCATAAAAATCAGCGCTAGGTGCCTTTTTTACTATACTATCGTTCACACCTAAATATTTTGCTAACTCAAACAGATCACTTTTATAAATATCTCCTATTGGATTAATTGCACAAGCTAAATCACCAAAAATAGTTCCATACCCTAAAAGTAATTCACTCTTATTTGAAGTTCCAACTACCAAAGAGTTTTCTCTTGCACTAATATCATATAAAACTGACATTCTTAATCTTGCACTAAAATTTCCAATTCTAAGGCTATTTTCGTCCATATTTTTTAGATATGCGCTTAACATTGGTTCAATTGAAACAATCTCATGCTTTATATCAAACTTTTTACAAAGCTCTATCGCATCTTCAACAGATGATTTTGATGAGTATTGTGATGGCATCAAAACGCAGTTTAAATTATCATCGAACACTTCTTTGCATAAAACTGCTACAACAGCAGAATCAAGTCCACCTGAAAGTCCTAAAGTAACTTTTTTTAATCCAGTTTTTAAAACTTCTTCTTTTAAAAAACTAATTAAATTTTGCTTAATATTTTTTATTTTATTCATTTTTAAACCTTAGTTTAAGATTATATATCATCTTTCTTTGTTTTTTGATAAATCTCATCTAAATAAGCCGAATTTCCCTCTTTTTGTTCAACTTTTTTTTCTATTAATCTAAATACAATATCTTTTAGTTCATCTTCATCAAAGTAGTTTAAGTAGTTTGGATTTATATCTATATTCTCATTTTCATCTGTTTTTAAAAGCTCTTTTATCTCTCTTATTAACTCTTCTTTTATATCTATCAATTCTTACTCTTTATTAAACTTTTTTAAAATCTCATCTAAATATAGTTCCATTTTTTGCTCACCAATATCAGTTTCACCACACTTACAACAGCCACATGAACTTCCAGCATCTGTTAAATCTTCTAAATCTTCAAGTGTTTTAGCACCTTTTTCTTTAATTGCATGTATTATTTCGCCAAGACTTACCTGCTTACAATCACAAACAATAAATGAGTGAGGAAAATTTCTTGCCATTAAATACCTCTTTGTTTTTTAATAATTTCATAAGCTTCATTTATCTCTTGAAGTTTTGTTGTAGCTTCATCAATAATATTTTGAGAAGCACCCTGCCCTGTAATAATATCTGGATGATATTTTTTAACTAAATTTCTGTAATTTTTCTTTAAAGTTGAATCATCATCATTTGGATTTGATTCTAAAATATTATAAGCTTTTTCTAGTGACAGTGCTTTTTCATTTGCTCTATGTTTATAAAAATTCTCAAAATTTGATATAAGATTTACATAATCTTTTTGTTCAATTTTTAAAGCTTGAGCAATATCTTCAGTTATCTCTTGTTCTTGTTTTGAAAAATCACCATCAATAAAAGAGAGATTTAATAAATACTCCATATATTTTAATCTTTTAGAGTAATCTGTTTTTGTTAAAATATATAATCTTTCACAAACAGTAATAAGATTTTCAAAGCTATCTTTCTCTTGATCATATAATTTTTTTAGATTTTCTCGAACTTCTTGTGAGTTTTGAAAATGAGTTGAAATATCTGTAAATGTATGTTTTATAATCTCAGCTTCAAGCTCTCCTACTTTTCCATCAGCTTTTGCAACTTTTGCCATAAGTGCAACCAAAAGCCCTGCTTCATGGTTTAATAAATCACCTCTAAAAATCTCTTTTTGTTTTAGATTAATATTTTTAAACTCTTCTGTTTTATAATTTTTTCCTATAATAAATAAAATCGCTATTACAATAGCTAAAACTACTAACTCCATTAATATCCTATTTTTGATTTTAAAATTTGAGTTTTTATTTTATCAAATTTAGACTGAGAGTATAAAAAGCTTAATTAATTATTTTTTTATTAATATTTAATTTTTTAAAACCATATCTAAAGTATATTGCATATCTTCATCAAGTTCCATATTTTTAATCATCCAGTTTAAATAGTTTGCATCTTTTTTAGCAACATCTTCTATATTTTCACCTTTATATTTCCCAAATTTAAAAGTTTGTACAAATACTGGAGTAGAAGTTAATTCCACTAATTTTTTCATAGGATTTTCATCTGGAAAAATTTCTTTTACTTTTGCTACAAGTTTTGATAAGAATAGCTTCATAACCAATACATCACCTATTGCATCATGAGCTTTTATTGTAATATTATATTTTTTTGCTTCACTCTCTTCTTGTTTGAAAAGTTCCAAAGCGTATCTTAGATATTGTAATCTATGATATGGAAGTTCGCTATAAAGATGTCTAGCGCATCTTAAAGTATCTATTAATTGAAAATTATTAATAAAACCCTCTTTTTTTATCATATCTAAATCAAAATTTATATTGTGTGCTATTAAAAAATTTTCACTACTATTTAATTCTTCTAATCTTTTATAAAATTTTGTATCAATAGCTTTTGGCTTATTTTCTAGTAAATTTGGTGTAATATTGTGAATTTCCATAGCTTCAAGTTTTATTGGAATATCACTACTACAAAGTTCATCAAAAGCTTCAATCTGTCCTTTTTGATCTACAATTAAGCTTCCAAATTGAATAACTCTATCTTCTTGTGAAGCACCTGTTGTTTCAGTATCAAATAAAATATAATATGCCATAGTAATTTTAATATCCTTTATATAATTAACATTCCATCACCATAAGAGTAGAATCTATAATTCTCTTTTATAGCAATATTATAAAGCTCTAAAGTTTTTTCTAATCCAATAAAAGAAGCAACAAGCATAATCAAAGTAGATTTTGGAAGATGAAAATTTGTAAGTAAATAATCAACTTTTATAGGTTTATTCATAGGATTTAAAAACAGATCACACTCACCTTGAATTTTGTTTGTTCTTGAATAATATTCAATAGTTCTAGTAACCGTAGTACCAACTGCTAATACTTTTTTCGCATTATCTAAACTCTTTTTTGCATCAATTCCTATTTCAAAATATTCACTATGCATTGGATGAGATAAAATATCTTCAACATCTACAGGTTTAAATGTACCTGCTCCCACATGAAGTGTAAGATAATTTAAACCATATTTCTTCTCAATTTCTTCTAATAACTCTTTTGTAAAATGTAACGATGCAGTTGGAGCAGCAACTGCTCCATAATTTTTTGCAAAAAGTGTTTGATAATTTACTTCATCCTCTTTTTTATCATCTCTTTGCATATATGGAGGAAGTGGAATATGTCCAATTTTATTTAAAATCTCAACCAAAGATAAAAAATCAACTCTTTTCTTACTATTTTCATCTTTAAAAAATACTACAACTCTTGTACCATCTTCATTTAATTCTAAAACCTCTGCTATTAGATTTTCATCAAAAAATATTTTAGTACCAATTTTTACTTTTCCTTTTATCATAACTAAATATCTATCCATAAAAAGAGGTTTATTTAAAAGAAGTTCTAATTTAGCACCTGTAGATTTTTGTCCAAATATTCTAGCTTTTATAACTTTTGTATCATTTAAAAATATTGTTAAATCTTGCGGTAAAAACTCTAAAATATTCTCGAAAGTAGAGTGAAAAATCTCATTTTTCTCTCTATTATAAACTAGCATTTTTGCACTACTAGGAGGATTTACGGGAAAAGTAGCAATTTGACTTGCAGGAAGATTAAAATCGTAACTTGAAGTTTTTAAAACATCTATCAAACTACTCTTCTTCCTCTTCTTCTTTTTGCGCTGGATTAAATACTTTTGCTATATAAATAGATACTCCATAAAGAATCAACAAAGGAGCAGCCATTAAAACTTGGCTAATAACATCTGGTGGAGTTAAAACTGCAGCAACAATAAAGATTAAAACAACAGCATATCTAAAAAAATCTTTAAGCATTTGATCATTTACAAGACCAATTTTTGCAAGGAAAAATGTAATAACAGGTAATTCAAATGCAATACCAAAACCAATCAAAAGTTTTGTAAAAAATCCAACATATTTTCCAATACTAGGTAAAACACTAACAACACTATTACCAAATGCGATTAAAAAATCAAATCCTACAGGAACAACTATATAATAAGCAAAAGATGCTCCTAGTAAAAACATTAAAGTTGCAAAAAATACAAAAGGAACAACAAGTTTTTTCTCATGGTCGTACAAACCAGGAGCCAAAAATAACCATAACTGCCAAAAAATTACAGGTAAAGAGATAATAAATCCTCCAAAAAATGCAACTTTCATAGCTGTAAAAAATGTCTCTTGAATTTCAACTGCTATCATAGAAGTTCCAGCTGGAAGAGCGTGTTTAACAGGAGCCATCATCCACTCTAAAATAGGTTCATAAAAAGAGAAACAAGCAAAAAACATAATAACTACAGTAATACTAGAAATAACCAATCTCTTTCTAAGATCTGCTATATGGGGTTTTAAATCATCAAACATTATTTAACTTCCTCACTATTTTTTAAAGAGAACTTTTCATCTTTACTTTTTTGAGCTTTATCTTCATTTACTTTTGCAAATTTTTCTTTAATTTTTTCAACCTCATTATCATTTTTTGAAGCTTCTAAATCATCTTTTAAAATATCATCTAGACCCAAATCAAACTTATTTTCAATACTTAAAGATGATTTTGTATCTTCAATTTGAGCTTTAAATTTATTTGCCTCTTCTTTTAATTCTGCTATATTTAGCTCATTATCCAAAGTTGTTTTTGCATCGCTTATCCCTTTTTTAATACTGTTAAACATTTTTGCTATTTTTACCATAGCATCTGGCAGTTTTTCGGGACCTAATGCGATAACTGCAACTATTGCGATTAGAAGAATTTCAGTTATTCCCATTCCAAACATTTTTTGCTCCATTTTTTTATAAGGTTGTGATTTTATCAAAATAGAACAAAGATAGTGATTAATCAAAAAATCTAAACTACTAAAAAAGTTCTAATTTATCTAAATTTAACCCATAGGGTATAAGATATCTTTTTGAATTATCTCAATTCTTTTTAATAACTCATTTGAAATTTTAAAATCAAAAGCTTTAAAAGAGTCATCAAGTTGCTCTATTTTTCTTGCCCCTACAATTGTAGAAGCTACAAAATCAAAATGCTTTGAATAAGAAATTGCTAAAGTAACAGGACTTACTTCATACTCTTTTGCAAGTTCTAAATATTTTTTAGTAGCCTCTAGAGTTCTTTCATTTACAAATCTATGTGCCATAGCTTGAACTCTTTTATTACTCTCTTTTAAATATGTTTCAAATCTTGAACCTTCTGGATAAAATCCACCACAATATTTTCCACTTAAAACTCCACCCGCCATTGGTGAATATGGTAATAAAGATATGTTTTCAAGCCTACAAACATTTGCTAACTCATCATGAAATCTTGGATTTAAAAGTGAGAAATTATTTTGAATAGACTCAAATCTAGCATATCCTTTATATTTACTTATTTCATTTGCTTTTGTAAGCCCATAAGCACTATCATTTGAAGTTCCTATATATCTTACTTTTCCCTCTTTTACGAGTGCATCAAAAGCTTTTAGACTCTCCTCTATTGGAACAATAGTATCTGGCCAATGCATTTGATAAAGATCTATATAATCTGTTTGAAGTCTTCTTAAACTATCTTCAATAGCTTTTTTTATATGAAAACTATCAATTGCTGTCAAACCATGTCTTACAGGTGGAACAAACCAACCTGAAGCAGCTCCTGCAATTTTTGTTGCTAGTATTACACTATCTCTTGGCTTTGTTTTAAGCCACTCTCCTACTATTTTTTCAGTATTTCCAATAGTCTCTTTTTTAGGACTAACAGGATATAGTTCTGCCGTATCAAAAAAATTTATTCCTCTATCATAAGCCTTATCCAATATCTTAAATGCTTCATCTTTTGATGTACTACTTCCAAAAGTCATAGTTCCCATACAAATAGAACTTACTCTAAGACCTGTTTTTCCAATATATCTATATTCCATTTTTAGCCTTTTATATCTAATTTTAAAGATTATACAAATCTCTTTCTTAAAAATATAAATAAAAAAAGAAATTTATTTTAATACTATTTTAGTAGAATTTAAAAAATATTTTTTAGGATTTAATTTTGATAAAAAAGAAAATAGTAGATTTAAAAGATAAAAATCTTGAATTTATACAAAAAGATGAAACAATAAAACTTCTAAGTTTTAATACTTTAAAAATGAGTTTAGAAATAGCTATTTTTAAAAATGATAAGTTTATAAAAAATAGCTCTATGGTATTTGCCCATCTTCCAAAAAGCTTAAAAGCAAAACTAAACCCTAAATAAAAGGAGATAAGTTTTACTTTTTATAAATTAATTTTGATTATATTTTAATTTTAATTGTTCATAAAGTTCATCAAAACTTACATCTTCTATTGTTTTAAGTAATTCAACCATCACAACATTATCTTCGCTTCCATTCCAAACTTTTTTATACGTTCCCTCTTTGTAGCCATTATCTTGTCTAAATTGATTTAAACAATTTTTACCAATATATAATTTTTGAAGCCAAGAAAAAGATAATCCAGCACTTTTACAAGCTCTAAAAAACTGCTCAATGAATCTCTCTATTCCACTAAAAGATGGCATATTTTTTGTCTCAATAGCAAGTGCTATATATGAAAGTTTTTCAGACTCTTTTATTATTAAATTTACATCAATATTTTGTGCTGCTTCATAAATACAGTGTGTATTTACTAAAGATACAGCTTTTGGAACATTTGTTTCTTGTAAAATATAACTCATTAAAAAGTGCCAAATATCTACAAGCTCAACATGAATATTATTCATATCAGGAGCTGAATTGATATTTTTCCAGTGCTTCCAAGGAGTTGAATCAATTAGCTCAGCTACTTCCATATGAATACATCTAAGCCAATTTATCTCTTTATTAAATTTATTTAGACCCAACTCCCAATTTTTACCATTTGTACTATCATTTAGCTGTTTTTGCAATAAAAACATCTCTTCAAGTTTTGAAGGGAAAGATGAAGCCTCTTCAAGTAAAGAAGCAAGAGGTAAACACTCCTCAACAATACTTTGTAAACTTAAACTTGATGGTAAAACCTCTTTATCACCTTTTAAAATATGTAAAAGTAATGATACAAAATATGGAATTTCATCTTTTGCTTCCCAAGTTAATACATCATTTGAGTCTAACTTTGCATATTTTATAAACTCATCAACTGAAGTAAATCCAACAACTTTTACAGCCTCTTTAAAATCTTTATATAACAAATCAACTCCTATTTTCAAATTTTTTTTCAACAAAAAGCTTACAATTTTCTCCACTACTATTTTTTACAACAATACTAGGAATTGCCTTTGACTTAAATCCATAAGCCTTACAACCATGAGGTTTCCCTGCTTCCCAAGTTACAAAATAGTTTGTACATTTTTGACAAATTATTTTTTTCTCCATCTTATATTCCTACTTGACTTTGAATAGCTTTCGATAAAGACATTAAATCTACATTTTCTAAACTAACTCCAGTAGGAACACCTTGAGCTATTTTTGTAAAACTTATATCAAAATCTTTTAATTTATCTTCAATATATAGTATAAAAGCATCATTTGCAATAGATGGAGTAATAGCAAATAAAATATTTTTTACCCCACTATTTTTTATATACTCTTGAAGCTTAATTATTAAATCAATTTCAAGCTCATCAATTACAAAATATCTTCCATCAAACTCTTTTGAATCTTCAATAATAAAAATATCTTTTGCACTTTGTACAATACACAATTTACTACTATCACGACTCTCATCTAAGCAATATTCGCAAATCTCATTTTCACTCATACTTTGACATCTTTTACATTTTTTAATACTTTTTAATGCATTTTCTATACTATGAGATAGTTTTATTCCACAATAGTTGTCATTCATTACAATGTGATAAGCAAGTCTTAAAGCCGATTTTTTTCCAATAGTTGGTAAAGATTCAAAAGCTTCTACTAGTTCATAAAATTTTTCTAACTCTCTATTCATTTTGGGATTATATTCTAATATTTATATTAAATTAATTAAAAGGTTTTTTGGATAAACTATATACTTTTAAATTTAAAAGGTTTTTTTATAATGGCACTAATCGACTTACAAAATATTTCCAAACAATACGATATTAAAGTTATTTTAAAAGATGCAAATTTCACTCTTCAAGCTGGGCAAAGAGTTGCAGTTATTGGTCAAAATGGACAAGGAAAATCAACGCTTTTCAAAATAATTATGAAAGCAGTTGAACCTGATAGCGGTGAAATAGCGATAGATAGAAGTATCAAAATAGAGATGCTAGACCAACAACCAAAATTCAAAGCAAATTTGAGTGTAAGAGATGCTATTGAAAATCAATTAGTTGAACTTAAAAGTGCAAAATTAGAGTATGAAAAAATTACAAATGAGCTAATGACAAATTATGAAGATGAAAATTTACTAAGAAGACAGAGTGATTTAGCATCTTTTATAGATTTTCATAATGCTTGGGATTTAGACAATATGATTGAGAGAGTTTTAATTGAATTTCAATTAAAACAGTATGAACACAAAGATGTAAATTTACTAAGCGGTGGAGAGCAACGTCGTGTGAGTTTAGCTGGTTTGATTTTAAAAAAACCAGATGTTTTACTTCTTGATGAGCCTACAAACCACCTTGATGTTTACATGGTTGAGTTTTTAGAAGAGTTACTATTAAAAAACAACTTTACCCTACTTTTTATATCTCACGATAGATATTTTATTGATAATATTGCTACAAATGTTGTTGAAGTTGATGGTGGAGAATTAAGAAGATTTAATGGTGGATACTCTTCATACTTAGAACAAAAAGCGCAAATTTTATCAAATTTACAAAAAGAGCATGAAAATCTTTTAAGACTTGTAAAACAAGAAGCTCACTGGATGCAACACGGTGTTACGGCAAGAAGAAAAAGAAACGAAAGAAGAAAAGCTGAATATTTTGATTTAAAACAAAAAGCAAAATCAAATCCAGCATATATTAAAAAAATGAGTATAGAGCTTCAAAGAGAGCAAAAATCTTTTAATAGTGAAGAGAAACAACAAAATAAGAAAAAAATGCTTTATGAGCTTGATAATATTTATAAATCTTTAGGTGAAAAGGATTTAATAAAAGATTTCACTGCTAGAATCTTACAAAAAGATACTATTGCTATTGTTGGTCCAAATGGAAGCGGAAAATCAACACTGCTTAAAATTTTTATGGAAAAAATGAAAATTGATAAAGGAAGCTTTAAAAAAGGTGATTTTCAAATAGGTTATTTTGATCAACAAAGAGATATGCTTGATGATGATAAAACTATTATGGAAATTTTCTGCCCAAATGGTGGAGATAGAGTTGTTTTAGATGATGGAAGAAATATGCATGTTTTTGGATATTTAAAAAATTTCCTATTTCCAAAAGAGTATTTAGATAAAAAAGTTGGTGTTTTAAGTGGTGGGGAGAAAAACAGAGTTGCACTTGCACTACTTTTTACAAAAAGAGTTGATTGTATGATTTTAGATGAGCCTACAAATGATTTAGATATTCCTACAATTAATATTTTAGAAGAGTACTTACAAAACTTTCAAGGTGCTTTAATATTTGTATCACATGATAGATATTTTGTAGATAAAATTGCAAAAAAACTTTTTGTATTTACTGGAAATGGTCATATTATGGAGAGTTTCCAACCATATAGTGAATATTTACAAATTGAAAAAGAGTTAAAAGAGCTGGATAATTTAGAAGTTGAATTAGAAAAAGAGAAAACATCTGTAAAAGTTGTAAATGAACCTAAAAAACAGACAAAATTATCATATAAAGATCAAAGAGAATATGATAGTTTACCAAATGAGTTTGAAGAGCTTGAAGCTAAAATAGAAGAGTTAAACAGCTGTTTAGCAGATCCAAAATGTTATGAAAAAATTGGAATTGTAGCACTTTCAAAAGAGCTTGAAGAGAAAAAAGCTATTTATGAAGAGAAAGTTGAGAGATTTTTAACTCTTGAAGAACTAGTTGAGAGTTTTAATTCTTAAAAAAGTATAATCGAGTTTCAAAAAATTTATATTTAAAAAAGGAGTTTAAAAATGAGCTTAAAAGAGAAATTAAACGAAGATTTAAAACAAGCAATGAGAGATAAAGAGGTTGTAAAAAGAGACTCTATACGAGCCATAAATACAATGATTAAACAAGTTGAAGTAGATGAAAGAAGAGTTTTAGATGATGCTGAAGTTATAAAACTAATTCAAAGAGGAATAAAACAAAGAGAAGAGGCAATTTCTCAATATAGAGCTGCTTCAAGAGATGATTTAGTTCAAAAAGAGCAAGAACAAGTTGATGTTTTTATGCTTTATCTTCCTAAACAATTAAGTGATGAAGAGCTTGAAAATGGAATGAAAGAGATAATAAGTGAAGTTGGAGCAACTAGCTTAAAAGATATGGGTAAAGTTATGGGAGTTGCTTCTAAAAAGTTTGCTGGTGTTGCCGATGGAAAAAGAATAAATGAGATGGTGAAAAAATTATTATCATAATACTATTACCTAAAGTTTAAGAGGATTAATGGATAAATATGAAAACAAATATATAACATTTACAATAAATGATGATAATGGTATAAAACAGATAAAACTAAGAAAAAAGCCTTTCTTTTATACTTTATATACATTTATTGGACTATTTTTTATATTTGTAGCAGCATTTATTTTTATAAATCTTTCGTTAATTCAAATGGATAATGATAGATTAGATATTGAACTTGAATTAGTAGAGTTTAAAAGAATAAACGAAGAGCTAAATAATTTAGTTAGTCAAACTCAACTAGAACTTCATGAAAAAAATGAAGAGATAAGTGAAGCTACTGATTATTTCAATAAAATGGAAAACATCATAGGAATTCCAACTGAAAATGAACTTCCACTAAAACAAAGAGTAGATATTGCAAGACTTAATACAGAAGAGAGAACAACACTTTTACAACTAATTCCTAGTGGTTCTCCTGTAGAAGATAGGGTTATAAATAGCTACTTTGGATATAGGCATCATCCTATTTTAAATAGGAAAGCTTTGCATATGGGGATTGATTTAAAAGCATCTGTTGGAACGCCTGTTTATGCAACAGCAGATGGTATTGTTGAGACTTCAAGTTTTGATAGATTTAATGGAAATTTAATAGCAATTCAACATATATATGGCTTCAAATCCTATTATGCCCACTTAAACAAAACTTTGGTAAAATCTGGCTCTTTTGTTAAAAAAGGGGATTTAATAGCATATTCAGGAAATACAGGGATAAGTAGCGGACCTCATTTACACTATGAAGTTCGTTTTTTATCAAGATCTCTTGATCCACTTACTTTTGTAATGTGGGACATGAAAAATTATACAGAAATTTTTGAAAAGGAAACAGAAATATCATGGGATTCTTTAATAACAGCAATCAGTCACATAAAAATACAAAATCCGACTCCACAACCACAATTATCACTGCAGGCACAAAAATAACGGGGAATATAAACTTGTCTTGTAATTTATATATTGATGGTTACTTTGAAGGAAATATAAACTCAGAACAAGAGATAAATATTGGAAAGAATGGAAAAATAAAAGGAGAGATAACTGCTTTAAGAGTTATTGTTCAAGGCTTAGCAGAAGGCTCAATAAATGCAACAAGAGTAGATATAAAACCAGATGGGAAAGTTACAGGCTCAATTGAATCAGAAGAATTTGTAATTGAAGCAAAAGGTATATTTGAAGGAAATAGTCTTGTAAAGACAAGTTTAAGCGAAAAATTAAAAGAGGAAAAAGAAGATTTTATTGAAAAAGAAGATATACAATAATAAAAAACATATAAAATTATCTTTTATACATTTTTAGTTATAATCACACTCATGCTGTTTGGTTTGCCACTCTTTTATTTTAGATAAATTAAAAAGGAAAATATGAAAAATTTTTTAAGTCAATTAAATGATATTGAATACAATGAAGCAATTTCAAATCAATTAGATACTCCTGAAAAACTAATACAGCTTCTGCTAAAAAGAGTTCATCCAAAAAATGTTGAAGTTATAATTGATATTTTAAAACAAGCTATTATTCCATCTATTAGCTCTGATTTAAACAATATTGCTGATGTTTTATTTGAACAACTTAAAAAAAATCCAAAAGATATTTTTGAAAAATCAGTACAGATACAAATAGAAAAATTAATATTTGAGAGATTTGAAAAAGATAAAAAATTAGTTATTCAAAAAACAGAAGATATATCAAAACTTGTTGTACTTATGGAAGAGTATTTCAATGAAGCTATTTTTAGTAGCGGAAATGGTTCTAAAAAAGTTTTAAATATAAAAGAGAAAATCCAAGCAATTAATCTAACAAATGGTGGAATCGAAGTTTTAAGCAAACTACAAAATGAACTTGTTGTTGCTGCTTCTTCTATTGAGCAAGAGATAAATAGTGTTACAAATAAACTAGAAAATGGAAAATCTAAAATAGAAGAGTTAGAAGAAAAAATAAATAGTTTAGAAAATGAATTAAATAAAACAAAACAAGAAAATAGAAAAGATTTTTTAACTCAAGTTCTTACAAGAAAAGCATTTAATGAAGAGATGGTAAAAGTTGAAAACTCTTACAGTAGATTAAAAACTCAATATGCAGTAATATTTTTTGATATAGACCATTTTAAAAAAGTAAATGATACTTATGGTCATGAGTGTGGAGATGTAATTCTTTCAACTTTTGGAAAAATTTTAGAGAAAAGTATTAGAGATATAGATTTAGTAGCAAGATATGGTGGAGAAGAGTTTATTGCTATTATACATTTTAATCTGGATAGAGAGCTATTAATGTTATTAAAAAGAATAAAATCAATAGTTACAGAAAATAGCTTTATTTATCAAGATAAAAAACTAAAAATCACTTTTAGCGCTGGAGTTACAATAAGAAATAAATATCCTACTTATGATATTGCTCTTCAAAAAGCAGACTCTTTATTATACAAAGCCAAAGATAGTGGGAGAAATAAAATTTTGTTAGATAATGGAATCGAGATTTAAAAGAGGTAGAAAAAAACCTACTTCTCTTTTCTTATTTTTGTAACTGATTTTCCACCAATAAAGTAGTTATCTGTACTAATCTCTTCTATTAAAACTATTGCATTTGAGCTAGAACGATTAAATATTTTACTAAAAAGTTCATTTATACCTTTTACTAACTCCTCTTTTTGCTCAACTGTTGCTCCGCCATCCTCATGCGTCATTTTTACATTTATTACTGGCATTTTTACTCCTTTTTTAAATTAAATTTAATAATATAAAATAGATTAATTTAGAGCATTTTTAAATTTTTTCAATTCCTCTTTTATATTTGGAACTCTCATAAAATGCTCTCCTATTAAAAAAGCATCAGCTCCAAGATTATGGAGTCTTTTTATAACTTCAATATCACTAACTCCAGATTCAGCAACAATTATTTTACCTTCAGGAATAAGTGGAATTAGCTCCTCACATAAATTCATATCCATCTCAAAAGTTTTTAAATTTCTATGGTTTATTCCTATAATATCTGCTTTACTTTTTAAAGCTTTAGTCAAATCCTCAAAATCGTGAATTTCAACTAAAACTTCTAAATTCAAACCTCTAGCATAACTATATAATTCATTTAACTCATCTTGACTCAGTGATTTTGCAATTAATAGTATAAAATCTGCTCCATATATCAAAGCCTCTGCAATTTGATATTTTGTAAGAATAAAATCTTTTCTTAAAAGTGGAATATTTGTAATATTTTTTATCTCTTTTAAATAATCTAAATTTCCTAAGAAAAAGTGTGGTTCTGTTAATATAGAAATTGCATTTGCACCAAAATCATTGTACTCTTTTGCTATTTGAAGATGATCAAAATCTTCTTTTATAACCCCTTTACTAGGACTTGCTTTTTTTACTTCAGCAATTATTCGAATAGGTTCATCGATTGAAGATTTTAAAAATTTCTTTACATCTTTTGTGGGGAAATTACCATCTGCTATTATATTTTCAAGTTCATCTAAAGATATTTTCTCTTCTCTTTTTTTTACATCTTCTAAAGTTTTATTATTTATTTTTTCTAGTATCATTCTCTTTACACTCCTTAATTTTTTCCCAATGCATCTTTATCTCTTCATCATTTAAACCTATTTCATCTACAATTAATTTCATATTTTTATATGCATCTTTACAATTTTTACTCTTATAATCGCCCCATGCTAGAGTATCTATAAAAGCAATATTTGTAGGATCTTGCTCCAATGCTTTTTTTACCAAAACCAAACCTTTTGGTATATCAATATCATAATCAATTAATAAATATGCCAAATAATTTTGATAAATAGGATTTGAAGATGTTTTTAAAGAGATATTAAATTTTTCAATAACACTTGCTAAAACACTATTTTTATCTTCTGCTAATTCAAACTCAATAATAGCTTGCTGTGCTAAATAATCAGGATTTGAACTATTTGTATATAATTTTTTGAGTAAATTATATGCTTTTTCTGGCTGTTTTGTTCGTTTATAAAGCTCTAAAAGAAAATCATCTTCAAGATTATTTCCTTCCAAAAACATTATAATATCATTTGCTTCAAAATTTTGAAACATTAAATTTGCTGTTTTATTTAATTGTAAAGCATCTTCACTATTTTTATAGTATAAAAACATCTCTTTTAGCAAAGATTGTATATTTTGCTTATCATTTAATTGATTATAAAAAGTCAAAAGTTGAAGTGCAATATTAAAATCATATTGGCTTTTTGGTAGATAATCTTTAAGATTTTCTACTGCATCTTTTTGTCGATTTAATTGGAAAAACTCTAAACTTGCCTTTGTCTGTATAAGTGAGCTTGAAACACCGTATTTTAGAGCTTTATTAAAACTATCATAAGCTTTTTGAAACTCCTCTTTTGATATATATATTGTTCCTAAAAGTTCATAGTTAATACTATTTTTATATAAATCTGCTAGAGTAACAGCATTTTTTAAAGCCAAATCAAACTCTTGAAGCTTTAAAAGAGCAAAACTATACAATCTTAAAAGTATCTCTTCTTCTTTAATATTTGGTATAAAATATTTTGAAATTTGTTCTTTTATCCCTTGATAATCTTGAAGTTGTGTAGCAATTGTTGCATAAGCAACCAAATATTCATATTTACTTGTATTTAAAAATAGTTTCAAGTATATCTCTTTTGCACTATCGTACATTCTTGAATTTTCCATCTCTAAAGCGTAAATTATGTAGTAATCTTCTAGTTGAAAACTTTTTTCTTCTACTTTTAAATACTTTCTATTCTCTTTTTCATTTTTAAACTCTGCATCTTTAATAGTGCAAGAGACAAAAAAACTTAGAACTACTGATATTATTAAATATTTTTTATAGCTGGGCACTCTTTATATACCTCTTTTTCATTATTTTTAAAATATTCCCAAAATGGAAAAGTCCTACACTGCGTTGGTCTATAATCATAAATAGAGCATTTTCTTTTTTCTAAATCAAAAAAACAACAAGCAAAACTATTATCTGCTAATTCTACCTCTTTTATGCTATATTTATACCCTACTTTAAAAAGATATTTTTCTCTAAAACTATCTAAAGTAAGTCCTAAATATTTTGATAAAGCTTCTATTTCAATAATATTTATCCAAATATATCCACTTTCACCTATGCAACAATTTCCAGCACAACTTTCACAAGCAGTAGGATTAAAAGAGAAATTGTATCCATTCTTTTTGATTAAATTACTCACAAAAAACCTTTATACTATGTGTTTGAGCCTCTTTATATATATTTTGTACAGTTTTCGTAAACTCATTGTTTTCATTAAAAACAATCAAAGGATTTAAAATTTTCACCAAAGATTTAGAATTTTTCTTAGCACAAATCATCACCAAAGTTGCATCTTTTGAATCATTTGGATGTACAAATTGTAAAGCTTCAAGGTTCAATTTAAACTCTTTTAAATATAAAATAATATCCGCTAACTGCTTACAATCATAACAGAAAAAAAATTTTCCATCATTTTTCAAAACTTGTGAAGATTTTTTTATAAAATCTCTTAAAGGCATATAATCATTGTATCTTGCAATTTTAATATTCTCTTTTTCACTTTTTATTACATCACTATGATAAAATGGTGGATTTGATATACAAATATCAAATTTTTTATCAAAATCAAGATCTAAAAATGAGCCTTTGTGCATTGTTGAAGATATTTTATTTATTTTTGCATTTTTTGTTGAAAAAAATTGAAAAATATCTTGAATCTCAACTTGATTTAGATTTGTTTTTCTGTATTTATTAAAAAATAAAAGACCTAAAATACCACTTCCACTTCCAATATCGAGAACTTCTCCACTTATATTTTTATATTTTTCTAAAGATTTACAAATAAAACTATGTAAAAAATGTGTATCACTATTGTAACAATAACCATTTTGAGGTTGATATAATACCAAAAAGCTTCCTTTTTTAAAATCTTTGGATTATATCTAAATTATTTATAGTTTTCTTTTAATAAAATAAGCTAAATTATAGTAATATTGTTTCCAAAATTATAAAATTTATAAATTTTTATTATATTTTAGTAAAGGAAAATTATGTCAAATGTTGAAGCTCCTTTAAATACACCTGTATGGGTAAATGAGAGTAGATGTAAAGCCTGTGATAGATGTGTATCTGTATGTCCAGCTGGAGTTCTTGGGATGAGACAAGATATTCACTCAACTTTAGGTTCTATGGCAACTGTTATTCATCCTGAAGCTTGTATTGGATGCAATGATTGTGAATTATCTTGCCCTGATTTTGCTATTTTTGTCGCTGATAAAAAAGAGTATAAATTTTCAAAATTAAGTGATGAAGCAAAGCAAAGACAAGAGAGAATTATAAAAAATAATTATAAAATATTAGATGAAGATAAAAAGGTTTGATTATGTCAAGAGAATTAATATCAACAGGAAATGAATTAGCAGCATTAGCAGCTATTGATTCAAAATGTGAGTTTTTTGGTGGCTATCCAATAACACCATCTAGTGAAATCATGCACGTATTATCATCAAAACTACCTGCAATTGGTGGAGTTTGTATGCAAATGGAAGATGAGATTTCTGGTATTTGTGCAAGTCTTGGTGCAGCTATGAGTGGAAAAAGAGCTATGACAGCATCAAGTGGACCTGGAATTTCACTAAAATCTGAGAATTTAGGATTAGGTTATATTGCAGAAGTTCCTCTTGTAGTTGTAAATGTAATGAGGGGAGGACCTTCAACTGGACTTCCTACAAGAGTTGCTCAAGGTGATATTTTACAAGCAAAAAATCCAACTCATGGTGATGTAAAATCTATCACTTTAATGCCTGGAAATTTAACTGAGTGCTATACAGAAGTAGTACGTGCTTTTAATCTAGCAGATAGATTTATGCAACCTGTTTTTGTGCTTTTAGATGAAACTATTGGGCATATGGCTGGAAAAGTTGTACTTCCACCTTTAAGTGAAATAGAAAAAAACAGAGTTTTTAGAAAAAGATTTGATGGAGATAAAAAAGAGTATCTTCCTTATGGTGCAAAAGATGATGAACCAGCTGTTTTAAATCCAATGTTTGAAGGTTATAGATACCATTTTACAGGACTTCATCATGGACCAACAGGTCATCCAACTGAAGATGCTGTTGTTTGTAGTGCTTTGATGAGTAGATTATTTAAAAAAGTTGAAAATCATACAGATGAACTTGAACTAAATGAAGAGTATATGATAGAGGATGCTGATATTTTAATTATTGCTTATGGTTCTGTTTCATTAGGAGCTAAAGAGGCTGTAAATCGTCTAAGAAAAGAGGGAATAAAAGCCGGAATGTTTAGTCCAAAAACTATTTGGCCAAGTCCTGAAAAAAGATTAAATGAACTTGTAAACAGATTTGAAAAAGTATTAGTTGCAGAGCTTAACATGGGACAATACACTCAAGAGATACAAAGAGTTAGTGGAAGAAAAGAGTTTGATACTCTTTTAAAAGCAAATGGAAGACCACTTTCTCCACTTGAAATAATAGAAAAAGTAAAAGGAATGTAATATGGCTTTTAACTACGATGAATATTTAAGAACAGATAAAATGCCAACACTTTGGTGTTGGGGATGTGGTGATGGAGTTATATTAAAAGCTTTAATAAGAGCAATTGATAAACTGGGTTGGAATATGGATGATGTTTGTGTAGTTTCAGGAATTGGTTGCTCTGGAAGATTTAGCTCATACATAAACTGCAATACTGTTCATACAACTCATGGAAGAACACTTCCTTATGCAACTGGAATAAAAATGGCGAATCCAAATAAAAAAGTTATAGTTGTAGGTGGAGATGGAGATGGTCTTGCAATTGGTGGAAATCATACAATTCATGCTGCTAGAAGAAATATTGATTTAACTTATATTTTAATAAATAACTTTATTTATGGACTTACGAACTCTCAAACAAGCCCTACTACTCCAAAAGGGATGTGGACAGCTACGATGGAAAGAGGAAATATTGATCCAACTTTTGACTCTTGCAAACTTGTAGAAGCAGCGGGTGCGAGTTTTGTTGCAAGAGAAACTATGATTGATCCAAAAAAACTTGAAAGAACTTTAGTTAAAGCTCTTGAGCATAAAGGGTTCTCATATTTAGAAGTATTCTCAAATTGCCATGTAAATTTAGGAAGAAAAAATAAAATGGCAAGTGCAACATCAAATTTAGAGTGGATTGACTCAATATCTTTGGCAAAAACAAAATTTGATATGCTAGAAGAGAGTGAAAAAATTGGTAAATATCCAACTGGAGTTTTAAAACAGGATGAAAATGCACTAGAATATTGTGAAGCTTATGAAAAAGTAAAAGAAGCACACAAAAATAAAACTATGGTAGAGCTTTAAGGAAATAATATGTCAAATAGAACTTTAATGAGATTTACAGGAGTTGGGGGACAAGGTGTTTTACTAGCAGGTGAAATTTTTGCTGCTGCAAAAATAAGTAATGGTGGATTTGGATTAAAAACAGCTACTTATACTTCACAGGTACGTGGTGGACCAACTGTTGTTGATATTACACTTCAAGATGAAGAGATTATCTATCCATACGCAAATGATGGAGAGATTGATTTTATGCTTTCTGTTGCTCAAATATCTTTTGATCTATTCAAAAATGGTGTAAAAGATGGTGCAACAATAGTTATTGAGCCAAACTTGGTACACCCTAGTGAAGAAGATAAAAAAAGATGGAATATTATTGAAATTCCAATTATTACAATTGCAAAAGATGAAGTAGGAAATGTTATTACTCAATCTATTTTAGCATTAGCAATAGCAAACTATTTCACAGGAGAAACTATTCCTAAAGAGGTTTTAAGAAGTACAATGCTCTCAAAAATTCCTCCAAAACTTCATGAACTTAACAACAAAGCTTATGATTTAGGTTATAAGTATGCAAAAGAAGCTGATAATAGAAAATAAAAGTTTAAACTAAGAAGTTTTTACTTCTTAGTTGTTTTCTTTAGGAATTTTTAAAATATTGTTGGATTTACTAAAAGCTATCAAATCTTCAGTATATTTTATCTTACTAAAATCTATATTTTCTAAACATCTTTCAAAAATAATCTCTGTTGATAGTGCATCAAAATATGCTCTATGATGATTTTGTACATCTATATTTAAAAGTTCTTTTAAAGTACTAAGACCATATTTTTGAGATTGTATGCATCTTTTTGATAAATCTATTGTACAAATTTTCCTATTTAAAAGTTTCCCTAAATTATACTTTTCAAAACTATCGGAGATAAAATTATAATCAAATTTTATATCATGAGCTACAAATACATCATCACCTAAAAACTCTTTAAACTCTTTTAGAACTTTCTCTAGTCTTGGTGCAGTTTGAAGCATATCTAGACTTATATTTGTAACTTCTTGAATATAAATAGGAATCTCTTTTGCAAAAACCAAAGAGTCAAATTTATCTAAGATTTGTCCATTTTTATACTTAACTGCTCCCAATTCTATAATTTGATGACCATTCTTTGGACTTCCACCATTTGTTTCAATATCAACAAAACAAAAAGTTTGTTCACATATTGGAGTTTTTGTGGTTCTAAGATATACAAAATCATCTTTTATATCTAAAGGAAACCCATTTATTAAAAGTAGCTCAAATTCTAGTTCACTATTTTCATAAAACTTATCACTTATATTTTCTAAAAGATCTAAAAATTCAGAAAATTCTATTGGCTCTTTTTTTAATCTTCTTACAATATCTAAAAAAGTCTGCTTTTGAGGTTTTAAAATATACTTTTTTTTAGGAGATTTCATTTGCAGCTTTCACAAAATCAAACATCTTTTGTTTATCTTTAACCCCTTTTTGCTTTTCAACTGCACTACTTACATCAACTCCAAAAAAATCAAAATTCTTTAACTCTTTTAAATTTTCAGAGCTTAATCCTCCAGCAAGTATAAATTTAGAACAGTTTATATCTTTAAACCAATCCAGTGCTAATCTTTTACCAGCTCCACCAAATTCATCTACAAATGCATCAACTAAATAGTAATCATCTTTTAAACTGTTTAAGTCTTCTTTACTTTTTACTCTTAAAACTTTTAAATGTTTAACTTCTAGTTTAAAAAAATCTACTATATTCTCATCATCAATAATTTGAGCTAGTTGCATTTTCGACTCTTTACAGGTTTTGTTTATAAAATCTGTTGTTTCGTTCACAAAAAGTCCAACAGTTTGTACAAAAGGTGGTAAATTTTCAACTATTTTTAAAGCAACAAGAGGTTCAATATATCTAGGAGATGGTTTATAAAACACAAATCCCAAGGCAGAAGCACCTGCATTTATGGCATTTAATGCATCTTCTAAATTTGTTATACCACAGATTTTTACTCTCATATTTTGAACTTCTTAATTTATACTTTTAAACTATCTATAGCTTTTTTATAATCACCACTTCCAAAAACAAAGCTTCCTGCAACAACAACATCAACTCCAGCATCTTTTAACTCTTTTATATTTTTATCACTAACTCCACCATCAACTTCAATTAAACAATTTGGATTTTTTTTATTTATAAGCTCTTTTAATTTTTTTGCTTTTTCAATCACGCTTGGAATAAATTTTTGCCCACCAAATCCTGGATTTACAGACATTAGTAAAACCATATCTAAATCTTCGAGTAAATACTCAATATCTTCTACTTTAGTATGAGGATTAAGTGTAATTGCAGGGCTTATACCCAAACTTCTTATTTTTTGAATAAGTCTATGTGGGTGTTTTTCACTCTCAATATGAAATGATAGATATTTTGGCTTTAATGGAGCAAATAGATCTACAAAGAAGTTGTTATTCTCAACCATTAAATGAATATCAAGTGGTTTAGAACTAGCTTTACTAACAGGTTCTACAACAACTGGACCAATAGTTAAATTTGGTACAAAGTGTCCATCCATAACATCTACATGAACTAAATCACAACCAGCTTCACAAATAGCCTTAATCTCTTGTTCCAAATTGCCAAAATCAGCTGATAGTATAGATGGAGCAACTAACATATTATTTACCTTTTTTATAAAAATTAGCCAAGATTATATCAATTTATCGCTTTTAGATAGTATAAATAAATTTTAGAGTAAAATTTGACTCATTATAAGGAATAATTTGGAAAAGAAACTATTTATACTATTTATATTTACTCTATCACTATGTTTTTCAGAAGATTTAAACTCTATTTATAAAAAAGCAAAAGAGCTAGAAGATAGTGGAGATTATAAATCTGCAATGCTTTTATATAAAAAAATAGCAAATGAGAGTTTAAAAAATCATTCTTTAGATAAAAGTGAAGATTTAGTAATCAAAGAGATTAAAAAAGAGCCAAAAAAAGAGTTTTTTGAACATAATATAGATAAATCTAAAGATAAAGATACAAATGATAATTTAGAGCAACTAGTTACAAAAGATTTTGGTATATATCCTTACAAAAAGAACTATTTTTTACCAGCAACATATACTTTTAACAATATTTCAAATAGAGATAATTTTGAAACTTCTTTTCAAATTAGTTTAGAAAAACCAATTTCTAATGATTTTTTTGGTTTAAACGAGACAATAAGTATTGCATATACTCAAAAATCATTTTGGCAAACTGCTTCTAGTTCTGCTCCATTTCGTGAAACAAACTATGAACCAGAAATTTTTATGCAAATTCCTAATGATGATAAATACTTAAAGCTTTATAAAACATCATTTTTACACACTTCAAATGGAAAAGGTGGCGATGATTCAAGATCTTTAAATAGATTATATTTACAAACATTTTTTCAATTTGATAATCTTTTTGTGTCTCCAAAAATTTGGTATAAAATCCCCCAAAATAGTAAAGATGATGATATGAAAGATTTTTATAAATATTATGGATATGGAGATATTTCATTTTTGTATGCTTATGGTAAACAAACTTTTGAACTACTTTTAAGAGATAATTTGAGATTAAATAGTTCAAACAAGGGGGCAGTTGAATTTAACTACACTTTTCCTCTTCCAGATTTTATATCTTCAAAAAATAGTTATGGTATTTTTCAAGTTTTCCATGGATATGGTCAAAGTTTGATAGATTATGATAGAGAAGTTACAAATATTGGTATTGGACTTACTTTTTCTAGATAAAACTTATTTTATACTTTCTTATGGCGAGAGAGTAGAGGAATCGAACCTCTCACGGCGTTTACACAAAAACCGTCAATCAGGGTTGAAGTTCAATATCATTTTTTTATAAAAGCATTATAAAATAGTACTTTGAAGCTTATCATTTATTTATTTTCACAACAAATTTCCCAACAGTTTAAAAAATATTTGGCACAATATGGCATATTTTTTTTAAAGTTTGAGTTATTTTATATTGTTCAAATATTCTAAAATTTAACTCCATACTTTCTATTCATTTCTAAATAATGTTCAACAGTACCCTTACCTAATCTAGTGTTATAATGTAATTTCCAATAAGCAGCTCTTTCTTCAATTGTTTTTGGAATTGGATCACCTTTTAACCAATAAAACAATCTTGCAAACAACAAAGCCAAATAACTGTTGTATCTTAAATCATTCCACTCAATCAAACCTATATCAACTCCAAGCTCTTTTAAAATTTTATCTCTTGACTTCATATTTCTTTTTAAAATATCTTTAAAAGGTAACTCATCAAATTGAGTTAATCCCATTCCAGCACCTATAGTCTTATCTTCAATTCTGCCAAGTCCAGTTTCAGTAACAGCAGTTTCAATTATCATATGCATAGCAGTTCCATGCATACCATGTCCTATACAATCACAGATTTTTTTAGCTTGTTTTACTATTGTTTCATCATCTACAAAACCATAATTCATATTTCACCCTCTTTTAGATTTTCCCGTGGGAAATTTTTATTAATTTGTTTTTCACAAAAAGCGTTATATCTATCAATTTGGTTTTCATAAAAAGTCATTGCACTTT
>NZ_CFAFZJ010000014.1:0-58022 GCF_983172305.1 Arcobacter thermotolerans | reverse complement strand
AAGTTTCACTATATCAACTTGTTCTTGCTTACCTACATAATCGTTATATGAAAGAGTTTGTTTTGATAATCTATCTTTTTCTAAACTTTCATCATTTGAAACTATAGAACTACCATTTATATACTCTAAAATTTTGTCTAATTGATTTTTTTCAAGCCCAAGTTTTTCAAGTTCAGCTTTAGAAATAGTATTGCTTTGAAAAATATCTTTTAGTGCAAGTACTTGTTCAAAGTTCAGGCTTAATAAATCACCTAAACCATCAACAATTTTTACTTTTAAAACATCTTGAGTTAAATCAAAATTATTTATATCTTTTGAAAATACATCAATCAAACTATCTTTTAAATAATTATCACTAGCAGCTAAAGTTTTAGATACATTTGATATTTCACTATAAAGTGATTTTACTTTTTCATAATCAACATTTTGTTTTAAAGTACCATCATTTAAAAAGTAACTATCAAACTCAGCTCTTTTTTTGTTGTATGCAATTAGATTTTCTTTTGTATTATCAGTAGTATTAAAACTATTTATGAAGCTAAGTGCTGTATCTTTTAAAGATTTTAATGTATCACTTACTTTATCAATAGAGCTTACAAAACTATCAAAACTTAAATTATTTAGTTCTTCGATACTTTCAGAAGTTTTATCAGTAATATCTGCAAAAGATTGACTTAATATAATTAATCTTCCATAAAGCTCTTGTCCTGAATCAGTTGTTAAATCAATACTATCTAATAACTCTCTAAACCCTTCCTTTGATGTTGGAAGTGCTAAATTTAGTGCATTAAATTTTTCAATAAGCTGTTGTGTATTGTAAGTTAATTGTTCATCTTCACTTAAAAAATTATCGAAGAAATCATTAAACCCACTTTGTAGAGCTTCAACACTTGAAGCACCTTTTATCATTGAATAACTAAGTCCTTGTGTTTCATGATTTAAGTATATTAATCTATCTCTTAACTCATCAAGTATTGAATAAGCTCCATATAACTCTTCAGCTGTAGAATTAAGATTTGCAATAATTTTAAATAAATTGTTATTTAATGGGTATGTTGCTTCTTCTACTTTTGCAATACTTTGTAAAAGTGCTTCAAATCCTACATTTCCTTGTTTATTTTCAATGTCTGTATATTTTAAATCTTGATATTTGTTACCAAGTCTATCAATATAATATCCAGCTTCTTCCATTCCAGTTGCAACTCTTGTAAGAGTTTCAAACATACCTTCACCAATAGCTTGAAAATCAGTTAATAAAGGAAATGCATGAGAAGCCATATTATCACCCAATGAGCTAAAAACTGCAGTTATCTTCTCTTGTATTTGAGCAGAACTTAATCCTTTTAATGAAACAGCTCCTAAATTAACTACAAAGTTTGATAATTTTTTTGCTGTATCTTCTTCTAAACTATCTAGTGCAACTCCAGCTGTTAAAACTGTGTCGTATAGATTATTTAAAACTAGAGTAAATTGTCGAGTTGTTTCATTTTCTAAACTTTGAAAATATGTAGCATAAGAATGAGATGTTGATTTTTTAAATAAGCTTTTTTTACTTACAGTTGTTAAAACTGTTTGGTAAGCACTTGCAGATATTCCATCTAAAGCAGCTGCTAAACTTTGAGCATGAAACTGTATTCCTGAATCTGTTAAAGTTTGAGAAACTGAAGTTTTACCAAATAAACTCCCAGCTATCTTATTAACAAGCCCAGACATTATACTGCTAAGGTTTAAAAATCCTGGTAACTTTTCTACAAGACCTATTTCACCCAAAGCAACTTTATGAAGCATATTGTCAAATTTTTCATTATATTTAAAATTGTTTTGCCAACCACTATCATAAGGTGTAAAACCACCACCTAAAGCAAATTCTTCATTTCTTATCATAAGTTTTGAAACACCACTTAAAGCATTTGATATATTTGCTAAGTATCTATCCATACTTGTTAAAACTTGAAACTGTGGTTTTGCAAAATCTTCTAAAATATCTAAAGAGTTCTTTATACTATTACTTTGAGCTTCACTATCTCCTAGTACTGTTCCCGTTCCATTATTCCAATTAGGATTTGTATATTCTGGAGCTTCACTACTTCCACTTGTACCACCAAAAGCAATACCAATATTTGAAAGTAAACTACTAACCATAGCACCAACAGCAATCATTCTAGGAATTGCAGTATATGGATCACCTGTACCAGCTGTTAAAATTGCCCTAGTTCCTTCAACTAAAGCCAAAGAGCTTTGAGCAATTTGAAAAGCAGCTGCTTCTTTTGAACCTTCATCATACATACTGCTTAGAGCTCCAGCAATATTTGAATATCCAAGTAAAGTTGCATTTATATTTTTTTGTTCTAAAGTAGCTTTATCTTTTGAATATTTGATATCAAGCTCTTTTAATTTATTTTCATTATCTGCATACTTTAATTTATCTTTTGCATATTTTGTATTTAATTTATTTTCAGCTGCTAAATTTGTAAGATTTAATTTTGATAATTTTCCAGTTGCACTTGCAATATCAGCTAAAGATGCAGCTGTTCCTGTAAGGTTGCTATTCCAGTCACCAGTTGCATCAAGTAGCTCAATTTGTGACTCTAGCATATCTTGATAATAGCTTGAAGCTTCATCAAGAGCATTGATTTGATTTTCAACTGATAATCTATCTAATGTCTTATTATAGATTTGTGTTTCAAGCTCCAGGAGTTTTTGCTTATCTTCAATAGGCTTATCTAACCCTTGAATATCTAAAGCTTTTTGAGAAAAAGAAATATTTGCTAGTTCTATCTCTTTTTCGTAAGAATCTGATTTTAATTGAACCAATCTTTCATAAAAAGATAAATCTTCTTTTGCTGTATCAATAGCTTTTTTATTATTTAGTTCATCTATTAATTTACTTTGAGCTATTAAAGCATCATTTGTTCTAACACCAGCTTCAAGCCAAGATTTAGTTTTTTCAGTAATTTCAACTAATGATTTATCATACTCACTCATACCAATTTGAGATATATCTACATAAGCTTTATTTAGCTCGTTAACTTCTTTTTTATTTTTATCTTTAAAATCTTTTAATGCTTCTATTTTATACTTATTAATTTCAGCTTCAGTAGCACCAGCTTCTTTTAATTTTTTAACATTATCATCAATTTCTAAATTAAATTTTGCAAGCTCGTTACCCATTAATTTAATAATCGCAGTATCATCACGAACTATTGGTTTTTGTTTTGCACTAGTTGTTTTTGAATCTAAATCTAATTTTGCTTTTCCTATATCATCTAATGCCTGTTTTACATTTCTACTAGTTTTAGTTAATTCTTCAAATTTTAAAGACATTTCATCAGCATAGCTTTTATCTTTTAATGAGCCATTTGAAGCTTTTGCTTTTGCATTTGCTAAATCAAGTCTAGCTTGAATCAACTCTGTTTCAACTAATGATTTTCTATATTCAAGCTGATTTTTAGTGAGTTTTGATAACTCTTCACTTGTTGATTTTATTGTTGATTCTAATGTTTCGCTCGCATTTGAAGCTGTCAATAGAGATGTAGCTATTGCACCTATTCCCATGCTTATAGCCATAAAAGGAATAGTTGTTAATGCACCTCTTAAAACATTTGCTCCAACTGCTGCTAGATTAAAACCTTTTCTAGTTGCTTCAAGCTGATAGCTATATGCTTGTTGTTTTTTAGCTGCTGTTTCTAAAGCTATTGCTTCTTTATTTAAAGCTTTATAGTGATTTTCAGCTAATAATAAACCTGACACTTGAGCTGTATTTTTAGCTTCATCTGCAAGTTTTCTAGCTTTTACAGCTTGCTCACCAAGAACAATTGCTTTTGTTTTTGCATTTTCAATGTCTATGTTTAATTTATTTACTTTATTGTTTGATTCTAAAATATTATTGTAAACACTATAAGCACCTTGTATAGTTTTTAAAGCAGTATAACTACCAACAAGAGCTATACCCATATTTTTAACATATGCAGTTATGTTTTCTATCTCTTCAGAACTTAAATCTTCTAAACTGTTACTTATCTTTGATATAGCACTAGTTATTAAATTTAGACTCTCTATTGCTGAATTTGAAATTTGAAATTTGCTATCTAAACTACCAACAACTTTTAAATATTCATTTGATAGAGTCGTTAGTGCGTGTCCAGCAGTTGCTGTTATAGAACCAAATTCTGTATCAATAGTTCTTGAAGCTTTTAATAATGCTTCAACAATCATTTCAGTTGACAACTCTCCATCTTCTGCCATTTTCTTAAATTTAGCAGAAGAAACTCCCATTCCTTCAACCATAGCTTTATAAAGCCTAGGAGCTTGTTCTCTTAGACTTCCTAACTCTTGTCCTACGCTTTGAAAGTTTGAATTAAATGCCTGACCAAGTTGAGTTAAAGCAGCTTGAGTTGCAGCACTACTTTGTCCACTTAAAATAGTTGATTTCGTTATTGCTTCAGTAATTGTTAAAATTTTACTTTGTTCAATATTGTATTCTTTAGAGCTATTTTTTATGCTTGTAAATAAATCAATAGTTTCTAAATATCCAGTTTTTGACTTATTTGATATTTCAAATAATTGCTTTTGAACATTTAGAAGCTCTTGAGTACTTGAAGTTACTAGTTTTAATCTAGAATTTGCATTTGTTAAAGCTTCTGCTTGCTGTAAAAACTGTTTTCCACTACCAGTAATTGCTTCAAAAGATAAATATGCAGAAGTTAGAGCAACAACAGAAGTTTTCATAGTAGAAATTGAACTATTAACTTTTTGTTCAGCCTTATTAAAACCTTCTACAAGTTTTTGTGTGTTTGCTTGTACATCAATTAATACAGTTCCAATACTTTGTGCCATTACTCTTTTACTCCAAACATTGCTTTTATTTGACTTTCTAAGTCGCCTTTTTTCTCTTCATCTTTTGATTTAAAATCACTACTGATAATGAAAAAATCTTTTGGTACATCAATTTTTCCCATTCCAGTTAGACTTGTTATTTGTCCTAATCTTGCGATTTGCAACTCAACTCTATCTGGGAAAAATGGCTCATCTTGATAATAAATTTGCCAATCTAAAAACTCTCTATAGCTCATTGTTTGCTTTAATTCTTCAACTGTTCTATGAAGATTTAAAGCAAGCTTGAATAAAAACTTATTCTCTCTTGCTACTTTTTTTCAGAATCAGCTTCCTTTTCTTTTGAAGACTCTGTTTTTTCTTTAATTATTTTTTCTAATTTTGCAAAATGTTCTGCTCTCTCTTTTTTTGTTTTTCCAATAACTGCAATTTCTGAAAAGATTTCTTGAATTAGTGAAAAACCAACTGCATTTAAATCTTTTAATTGTTCTTCAGTAAAAAACGTTGGTTCAACCATTGAGCAACTAACAGCATAATTTATAGCATCTTGCTGAGTTCCTTCTTCTCTTTTTCTCATAAATTCTTGAGTCTCAGAAATTGTTAATTCTCTAATAGTTATTTCAATATCTCCACCTAAAGCCAAAGGCTTAAAAGCTCCTCTTTTAATCAAACATAAATCTAAAATATTTTTAGCCATATTTACTTTTTCCTTTTATTTTTTTATTTAGAGGGAAATTCCCTCTATTTTTTTTATGAAGCTGGAGTTACTTCAGAAGAACCAATTCTTTCAGCACTAAAAGAAGCTTTATACTTGCCATTAATTTCACCATCTACTTTAAAAGTTGCAACTTTACAAATTTGCTTAATTGTTGTTCCTTTTCCAGCATCAGTTTTTTTATTGTTAAACTCTAAAGTAAATTGAACTTCTGTATTTCCATCAATTGCACTTTCTATCATATTTATACCTTCTACTGACTCTGGATCATATAGAACTGTCATAGAAAAAGCAGCTTGAGTCAAAGAACCCATTGATACAATCTCTTCATAATCCAAATCATTTATTGGAGTATATTTTTGTACATTTCTTGATTTATCAATTACAGAACCAACAGAGTCAACATGCCCAATTGCTTTTGGAGTTCCACTTGCTACACCATTTGTAACCGCATCTATATTTATTTTTATTCCTGATACTTCAGGTGATTTACTTAATACTTTTGACATTTTTCCTCTTTCTTTAATTATTTATTTTAAAATCTATTAACCGTCTATAAAGTCCCGTATCAGGTTCAATTGGAATATCTCTTGATGAAAAGTTATAAACCGTATCTTCTAAACCAAATAGAGCATTTTTAACAGCACCAGCAATCTCTAAAACTTTTAAATATTCTTTATCAAATATATCAATTTGAAATCTTGTTTTTTGTGCGTAATTCTCTCCTTGTACTGAAGTTAATGCAGTATCAATTATGTTTTGGTATGTAATATATGGAGCAATAGTACCCTCAGGAGCAGTCAAAGGATATATTCTATCTTCCACTAAAGAGGAAATTTTACTATCACTTGATAAGCAAGAATAAATAGAGATTTCAATCATTTTTTAGCCTTTTCAATCTCTTTATCAATTCTATCAGCCATATATTTTGTTGCTGCATCTATTGATGCATTATCCTGACTTTCAAAAGCTGGTCTTAAAAAAGGTTGAGCAGCCATTTTTGAAGTTCCATTTTCAATCATGTGTCCATAAAAACCATCATATTTCCCACCTCTTCTAGGAGATACAGTAAACCAAACCTGATTTTTATCTTTAGTCTTTTTTCTATGAACTCCAATAGATTTTTTTAAAATACCTTTATCAACAGGAACATAATCTTTTGCAGCTTCTACTAGTGGTTTTGTAGCTGCTCTTACAGCACCAACTAAAATATTTTTTTGAATATTCTTTGGAAATTGTTTGAGTGAATCAAGTAGTTTTTCGTTTTCAAAATTAAAATTAATACTCATACTATCTCCTTCACTAAAATTTCTAACTCTTTATTTTTCTCAAATATATTCATTGGTGCTGAAATGATTTCAAATACTCTATTTCCAAATAAAATTCTTTGTTTAGAATTAATTAATTTTGAATATCTAACTCTCAGTTTATGAGTCATAGTTTGAAAGTTTTGATTACTCAAAAATTCCTCTTTGCCACTAATTGTTTGGATTGAAGCTTTAGTTGTAAATTCATTTTGCCAAGTTTCTTTTGCTTGTCCTGTTGCATCTTTTATATTTGCTTTTTTTTGAAATATAATTTTATGTCTTAAAGTACCAGCTCTCATTAATTTCTTATCCTATATCTTTGCAAAATGGAATCAACATGTTTTGTTTTAGAAATGATAGTTCCAGATACAATCTCTTCTCTAAACTCAAATAAAGTTGAAACTTTTACCTTCAGCCATTGCTTTAAATCATTTGGAAAATCTTTTAAATAACCACTTGTAAAAGTGATTTTTACAGCTTTCATATGATTTTTAATTTTAAAACTAGGGAAAATATTAAAAACAATATGTCCTACTTCATATCTTGTAAAAAGATAATAACCTGATTGATCTATTGTTTGATAATTTCCTTCTAAATCCATATATTCAATTGATACAATCTCTTGAATTGGATTTTTAGGGAATTTAAAATTTTCCCGTGGGAAATTTGATAAATATAATTCATAAGTAGCTTTTGCAAATTGTCTATTTGTTATGCCTTCAGCTTCAGCGATTGCAGAATTTATAAAAGATTGTATATCCTTATCCTCTTCATTATCAGAGACTCTAATAAACTCTTTTGCTTCATCTAAAGATAATATTTTGTTAACATCTTCTTGCTCAGGTGCTACTTTTAGAATTATCATTTCTCTTCTTCTCCCTTATTGCCATCTTCTTTATTTAAAGGTGGTTCTTGTTTTTTATCATCATCTTTTAAATCATTAACTAAATCTATATAGTTCTTATAATAACTTTGTGCATCACCTAGAATATGAGTAATAGAATCAATCTCTGTTTGCAAAGTTTTTCTCTTGTTTTCAAGAAAATCTTTTTCCAAAATAGCAGCTACTTGTCTTTCTTGCTCTTCTTTTTCTTCTATTGCTTCTTGCTCATCTTTTTTAATTTGCTCATCTAAAGCTGTGAACTCTTTTTTATTTAAGAATTCAACAACTCCTTTTTTAGCTAAAGAATAAGCCAACTTTGGATCTAATGGTAATGTTTCACCAAAACCAAATGATTTTTTACCTTGAACAAAAGGAAGAAGTACTTTAACTTTAGTCATAAGTTATCCTTATGCATTTTTCAGCATAGCAACATTCTTTGCAATAGCTAATTTTCCATCAGTTCTTTTATAAACTTTGAAACCTATTAAACCTTTATCAGCATATTTTTCATCGAGCCTTTGAATAGCCATTTCGCCCCTATCTCCAATATTGTAATCTGATATTTTTCCAAATATTGCTAAAGGCTCACCAGTTGCACCAGCCATAGTTTCATCAATTTCGAAAGGTCTTCCAAGTATAGTTGACGGGATACCATTTGAACCATCTCTCAAGATATAATTTCCTGTACTGTCTTTCATTCTAAAAATTGCTTGATAGAATTTATCTGAAATAATCCAAGAGCCTTGTTTTCTAGCACTTGCAGGAACTTTTAGATATGTATCTTCTACATCAGTAATTGTAATAGTGTCTAATGCTGAAACTGTTTCAATTAAAGTAATATCTTTTGAAATACCTTTAGGCTTTTTAACTCCATCCCCAGATATGAATGCGACATTTTCAGCTAATGCTATTCCTTCAGATATTTTTTCTCTTAAGTGTACTTCTAGCTTAAAGCTTTCATCAGCTAATAACTCTTCCGAAACTGTAATAATTCCACCAGATTTAAATGCTTCTAATGTTTTATTTGTAAATGATAAGTCTGGTGTTGGATAATCAGTATTCTCATCAACCCATCCAAAAACAGGAGTTGCACCACCAATTGGCATATTAAATGTTCCAGACGTTTTAACAACAGTTGCAAATTTTCTCATAGCAACCAGTTTTGGCAACTCACTTAAAATAGCATTTGCATATTGTTCAGGAATTAATACAGCACCATTTGCAGTACCACCAATAGTTACTGCATTTTGTGGGTCTATTTTCCCAGTTCTAGCATAAGCAAATAAAGCTTTCATAGAAGTATCTTCTTTAATATCTTTTTTATCATCTGTAATAACTGGATCAACTTGATTTCTTAATGCATTTTCAGCATTTGCTATGTCAATATTTCTATTTAATGCTTTAACTTCATTGTTTAAATCATTATATTTTGTTTCAGTTGCTTCATCCATTGTAGGATGTGCTAAATTTAAAGCTTTCATTTCTTTAAGCTTTTCAGCTCTAAGATTCATCATTTCTAATAATTTTTCCATTACTTTATCTCCATTTCTAAAATTTGAAGTGCTCTACTTCTTTGTTTTTGTTTAGTACAATCAAGTACCACCGTTGGCTCTTCTTCAACTGCATTTAAAACACCATCTTTAGTGAGTTTTGCAACAGCTTGCACGAACTCATCAGTTGAATACTTCTCACTTGCAGTTTTACAAGCAGCTTTAAACTTCTCTCTTGAAAGTGCAACATATTCATCTTTAGTGTTTTCATCTTCAGTTGAAATCATTTCATCACAAAAACCAAAATCTAAAATCTCACTTCCAAAGAAATAAGACTCATCATCCATTTTGTATTTGATTTCTTCTGTAGATTTTCCAGTTTTTGAGATGTATTTTTTTGCAATAAGAGAAGTAAGTCCATCTAGAATACTTGCTGTTTTTCTTAATTCATTTCCATCGCCATAAGTAAATGCCCAAGCATTATGAATCATAAAAGTAGAATTATCATGAGCTTTTATTACATCACCAGCTAGCGCAATATATGAAGCTATTGAAGCAGCTATTGACTCAATAACTATTTCAACTTTACCTTTACTATATTCTTTTAGTGCATTAAAAATAGATATTCCTTCAAACACACTACCACCTGGGCTATCAATTTTTACAGTCACATCTCCATTCATCTGTGATAGTTGATCTCTAACAGAAGTTGCTGTAACTCCCCAGTAACCTATTTCTCCATAAATCAATATTTCATTCATTTTCACTATCCTTTTTTTCCCGTGGGAAATTTTTAAAATCTTTTGCAGCTTCACCACTTATTATTTTGCTCACAGGAGCATAAGAAAGTTGCATAAAATATTCATCTCCACCCTCATAAGCATTTAAGTCTTCAGTACTTCTTATTTCATTTGGAGACAATGCACCAATTCCCCACATAGTTTTGAAATATTCAGCTTTTGATTTAGCATCAGCTCTTAATAGTGCATTAGTATTGAATTTGATTATCAAATTATCTTTTTCATTAGGTGATAATAGTTTTTGCCAAAGCTTTTGTTCAATCGCAGTTAAAAGTGCTAGTACAGTAGTTGTCTGAAACTCTAAATATTTCTGTTCTAAATTCCCATAAGAGGAAGCAGAAGAATCACCAATCATAGATGGAGATACTCCAAAAATAGAAGCAATATTTTCTCTGTTTAATTTCCTACTTTCTAGCCATTGTGAATCACTATTTGAAATAGAAATAGCCGAAAAAGTAAGCCCATCTTCTAGCAATAAAGGTTTTCCAGCTTTTTCGAGTCCAATATATTGTTTTTCTAAATCTTCTTTTAATCGATTGAAAGCATCATCATTTAATTGTCCAGGATGTATAAATGCTCCTGAAGGAGTTGCTTGATTTTTAAATAGTTGATTTCCATGAATAGAAGCATTATTTGCAAATTCTAAAGTGTTTCTTGCATAAGTAATTTTTGATATACCAATAAGACCTTCTGAGTCTGGTATATCAATAAAATGCAAAATTCTATCACTAGGAATTGATGCTCCACCATATTTGTATATTTTTTCTGATTTATTATTTTTATTAACGAATTCAACTGACATATTGTCAGCTTTTAAAGGGTATAAAGCCACTATTTCACCAAGTCCATTTTTAACTATTTGAGAATAATGATTACCTCTTAAATCTAAATCTTGAGAGATCATCTTTGCCCATTCATAATAAGTAATGATTGGATTTGGTTCTTTTCTGAGTAATCTATATAAAGAATGAGTTCTAAACTCTTCTTTACCTTTTTCTGTATATTTATATACTTTCAAAGGTATTGTTGCTAATGTGTTTGCTTTGAGATTTACACAAGCAAATACATCTGCAATTTTTTGAGCATTAGAAGAATTAACTTTACTATCACGTGAAAATATATTTAAAAATTTTGAATTGCTAACACTAATATTTTCTTCAGCTGACATGAAAGGGCTTAATAAATTTCTCATAATTTCTCAGTCTCAAGCATAATTAGGACAAATTGAGAAAAAATAAATAAAGAGCTTGCTATATAAGTTAAACCAAGTGTATATTTAAAAATCTCAAATCCAAATGAAATATATGTTCCAATAGATGTTATTGTCGAAATAAGTAATAAGAAAAATAATATCTTTATTAGTGTTTTAATTTTTTCCATGAGAGAAGTTTATAAAATTGCCGCCGACTTAAGTCGGCGTTGGAAAAATGGAAAATATTTTGGAAATTTCCCACGGGAAATTCTAAAAGGTTCTTAAACCTCTTGTTTCATAAACACTTACTGCCTTCTCTTCTTGTGTAGCTTCAAAATATGAAAGAGCATTTATTATAGCAGCTGGACCATCAATTTTTTTGTTTGGATTTGTTTTATCAGGTTTTATATTTCCTGTAGCATCTGTAATAATTGTAAGATTTGATACCATCCAATTTAATACTGGGTCATTTTCATGTACAAGATTACCTTCTTTAATTAAATCTAAAAAGAATTTTGTTGGAGAGGATATTGAAGCAAATCCTTGCCTTAATGGAATATGGTCTTCATAGCCATTTTCATCTAATCTTTTAACTAAATGTTTTGCTTTCCATGGATCATAAACAACGGCTTTAGTTCCATAAAGAGTATCAATATCTTTTTGTATATCTTCATATATAAAATCATAATCAATAGTTGCACCTGGTGTTGCTGTAATCCAACCTTGATTTACCCAACTAAGAAGTGGCACTTTTAGAGTTCTTTCTCTTTCATCTATATTCTTTTTTGGAATATAGTGTTTACTTTTAACATAATATTTATTTTCAAATTTATATACATTTGCTTTAGATGAAAAGTCATCTGAAATTGAAAGGTCAAATCCTTGTACTAATATAGGAATAACACCTGGAATAGAAAAGTCTATTATTTCTCCAGCACATGCTTTCCAACTCTCATAAGGAATAAATGCTTCAGCACTATTTGTCCAAAAATTTAGATTTTTAATTAAAAAGTTATTCTTTAACTCTGGTCTTTCATATGCTTGTTTTGCTTGTCTTTCCATATAATCTTTTGAAACTGATATTCCATAGTTTGGATTTGCTTTTGCCCAAGTAAGTTCTTCAAATGGATCATCATCTTTGTCAGGTTCTGCAATAAAAGCAAAAAAACTATCATCTTCAATTCTTTCTTCAAGAACACTTTTACCGTATTCGTATAAATTAAATCCTGGACTTAAAATATTTGGTCCAGCTGTTGTAATTCCAAACATTAAAGGCTGTGTCCTACTCCCTTGACCAGACTCCACAACTTCCCAAAGTGAATTATCAGGATGTGCATGTAGCTCATCTGCAACACCAATAGTTGGATTTGAACCATCTTCTGTATCAGAATCTCTTCCAAGTGTTGAAAATGTTGTATCAGTTTTTTGCATTTTAATAACACCATAAGTAGTCTTACAATCATCTTTTAGCTCTTTATGAGCTTTGACCATTTGTTCTACACCAGTCCAGGCTAGCTTTGCTTGTTTATTTTTTGTAGCAAATATTATAACTTCTCCACCCATCTCATATCTGATAATAGAATCAGCTATTGTAATTGCTGAAGCTAGTAATGTTTTTCCATTTTTTCTAGGAATAAAAAAGAATACAGTATTAAATCTTCTTACCCATTTGCCTTGACTATTTCTTTTTTCCCATCCAAAGGCAATGCAAATAGATTTCTTTTGCCAAGCTTCTAGTTTAATATTTTGACCAGCCAATTCGCCTTTATAATGCTTAAGACTTTCAATAATTTTAATATATGCTAATCCTAGTTTTTTATTAAATCTAAGGTGTGGTTTAGCTCCAGATTTAACTACTGCTAAATCTCTTTGATGCCTTTCAAATGTTTTTTCATAATAAGCATGAACTTCTTGACCATTAAATATCATCTAAATCATCATCCTGTACTGATAGTTCTGCTGCAAAATCAAAAATAGATGTTTGTCCATCATCTTCTTTTCTAAAGTTAATGCCTAGTTTTTTTCTTGATGCAATAGATAAACCTAACTGATTTGCAATAGTCACTAGGTTTTTTTGGATAGCAAGTGTTGCAGTAAACATAGGTGCCATGTATTGCGAACCAGTTTTTGTGCTATATGCAATTATTCCATCAACTCCTAAACCAAGTTTTTCTTCTAATTCAATATATCTCTCATAACTTTTTGCATACATAACAATCAATGGTTCATCAACTGGAGAATATTGTTTTCCTAACTCTTTTTTTATTTCTTCAATTTTTCGTAATGCAGTTTTACCCAATATTGCACTATGTGGTTTTGTTGTAGTTGTGGAAATATTGGAATTTTTGGAAATCCTATGCTCAACATTCCAATTATGAATTTTGACTAAATTTATGATTTGAGTGTGATTCGTTCCAAATTCTTGAGCTATTGAACGATATGAGCGTTTTGTATTTTCAACTAAATCTTTTATAGCTTCAATGTTTTCCATTTAACCCCACCCCTTGAAAATGGATTTTGTAAAATTTTAAGAGGAAGGTCGGTGTAGTATTGCTTTCAACTGTAGTAATTTGACCTACCCTCCCAAATACTTTTACCATCTGTTCCCTTCCTTGTTTTCTTTTTTGTTGTGACAACTTCTACACATTGATTGTAAATTATTCAAATCTAATTTTGAACCTCCATCTTTTATTGCAACTTTATGGTCAACTGTGTCTGCAACTTGTCCACATCCAACACAAAAAGGATTGCTGTTTAATACAACAACTCTAACTTTTTTCCATTCTGTACTATGATAAAATTTATTTGATTCTTGATTTCTCTCTTTTTTATCATAATTTTTATTGCGAGTTGTTTTGCATTTTGGGCATCTTTGTTGCAAATCTGTTTTATTCCACAACCCATGTATAGGACATATTCTTTTACTCATTTATAAAATCCTAATAATGTATTTTTAGTTAATGAAATTACAAAATCAAATTCTGAAATTTCATCTTTAGATATCTTGCAGCATATATAATTATTTTCCAAAAGCTTTTTAATCTGATCATCAAGTTTTACATATAAATGCTCATGCTCTTTAAACATATCAGCTTTAATTGAATATCCTTTTGAATAAGCATCACTAAAATACTTTGATCTTAAACCTAACTTTTTTTCAACTATAAATGCTAACTCATAACCAATTTTCAAAGAAGGAAGATTTGATAATATTTCTTTTACTACGCTGCTGTCTATGTTATATTTCTTTTCTATTTGATTTGCATAATCTAATAAGCTATTTGGAATAGAACTCATGAAATATATCCAAACCTTTTACTAGATATATACTCTGTGATACTTTTACTTTCAAGAGTAAGTTTTAATTGTTCATTACTGATAAATAAATTTTTACTATCATAGAAGTGTCCTATATGTTTATTACCATGCTTATCTAATACCCAAGCTCTTTTTGGTAAATAAATATCTATCATTCCATTTAAAAAACCATCAAAATCTTTTAAATCTCTCCACTCTTCTTTTGTTGCTTTGTATTCTCTTATTGCTTCAATAATTAAATCATGGTCTATTCCTTTTAATTTTTTCTCAAATATATTAAATGCTTTTGGTTTGTTACCCTTTTTTTTATCATACTCTTGCCAACACATTTCAAACTTATTTGAATAAACTATTTTATTTTTAGTAAAAGATTTATCTTTGTCGATATCTTTAGATTCGACATATATATCTTTAGATATAGAAGCATTTAATGCTTTGTTCATTTGATTTTGTTCAGTTTGTTCATTACTAACTTTAGAAGTATCTATATTATCAGTATTTGAAAGCTCTTTTTTGTTCATTTGATTTTGTTCAGTTCGTTCATTCTCATTTTTTGCATAGCTATAGTGTCCATCACTTCTAAGCTGTCTAGTTGCATAATATTTATCTATTTCTCTTTTAAAATCATCTATCCAACCATGAGCAGTACCAACAGCAATTCCCCAACTAGTTGCATAAAATCTAACACTATTATGCTCACCCAAGTCCATATCATCATAATATTCCATAAAAGCTCTAGCCTTAGGTCTATTGTTCTTTTTAAACTTTAGCTCTCTATAATAATCGCTAGGTACATAAACTCCATGTTGTCTAGGCTTCATTAGTTATACCTACTTTTATAACTTTAGGCTTAAACCAAGCACAAGGTTTAAATGTAACTTTAGAATAACTGCTAAATGTTTGTTCATCTTTCATATTCAAACTACAATGCAACTCATTGTTTATTTCTCTAACTGCATTGCATTTGCTACAATCTTTTAAATCTTCTTTTTTAACTATTACTTTTTTCATTTTCATTTTTTACCTTTACATATCTATACCAGGAATTTCACCCACTACATTGCTTGAATCTTCTTTAGAAGCATATACAAGCTCTATATGTGGAAAACTTCCAAAACTGTTTGTAGAGCCTTTAAAGTCACAGCTAATCACACCTGTTCTGCCATTTCTATTTTTAAGCAGTAAAATATTTGCTTTATTTACATCAGCTTCTATTTCATTCTTTTCAGCTTTTTCATAGTAACTATCTCTATGAGGGAACAAAACAGCATCAGCATCTTCTTCTAAACTTCCACACTCTTTTAAATCACTAAGCTGTGGTCTATTTTTAGATAATCCTTTTCTTTCAGTAACTCCACGATTTAATTGAGATAAAGCTATAACAGTTATATTTAACTCTTTAGCTAATGCTTGAAACATCTTGCTTCCAATACCTAACTCTTCATGTCTTTTTTTATTTGGATTTAATTTTGCAAATCCAATATGATCAACAATCCAAACATTAGTTGGAAGTCCAGCTTTATCTCTTGCTCTTTTGATTTTTAAGAATTTTGATTTTAATTGACTAAAAGTAAGAACTTTGTCATCTATATGGAGATATTTATTATTACTAAAATACTTCAATGTTTTTTTAAAACTATTTAAATCTTTTATATATCCAGATAGCAAATCACTTATGCTTTCTTGATTTTCTTGAGCAATCATTCTCATTAGAGCATCTTCACTACTCATTTCTAAACTATCAATTACAACACCTTTGTTTCTTTTAATGTTATGTAAAGCTATTTGAAATGCCAAACTAGATTTTCCCATAGATGGTCTTGCACCAATAACTATAAATTTGCCAGGTTCAAACCCACCAAACTTATTATCAAAATTAGTTATACCTGTATAAATAATTCTATCTTTTCCCTCAGGTGTTGATGCCTTTTGATGTCTTATTTCAAATGATGCAACTATTTCTGAGATATCTCTACTTTTGTAAGTTTTTGAGGTATCTGTTATTTTATACAATTCATCTTCAACTGTTGCGACTGCTTGAGCAGAACTCATATCTTCTTCAATAGCTACTTTCTTGATAGTTGTTGCTAAACATACAAGCTCTCTTTTAATAGCACTATCTTTTATATCTTTTACATAAGCTTTGATATTTGATATAGGATTTGCAGCTAATATATCAAGCAATACATTATCATTAACATCACTTGAGCTAACTCTTTTTCTTATAAAATCTTCATCAATAGGCATATCTTCACTATGAAGTTTTAACATTGCATCATATATTTTTTGGTGAGCTGGAAAATAAAAATCTTTTGGGGCTAAAAGCTCTTTTGCTGTGTAAAGATTGTCACCATCAAAAAATATTGAGCTAAGAACTGCTTTTTCAATATTTAAATTATTGTTCATTTTTTAGCTCCATATAATATTCTTTAGTTCTTGTATCTGGAATTTCTCTTGCAAGTATTTTAATTTCCTTGTCTCGAAGTTTTTTTATAACTGCAGCTAAACAATAGCAATTAAATTCATGAGCTGCTATTGCTGGAGATATTGCATTTCCATTTTGCAAATAGATTAAAATATTTTCTTGAGTTGTGTTAGCCATTTGCAATACCTCTTTTAAGTTTTTCAAGATAATCTTTTGTATCTTTTATGATTGTTTGCATATCTCTCATATTTGATACATCAAGCTTTTTTAATTTTTCTTTTTTTTCAACTTTGAAATTTCTTAGGATATGTATAGCTTCATTCATTGCTTACTCTTTAACTGGTATATATTCAACATCATGTTGAAGTTGTTGAAGCTCTTTGATTGCTTCAGAAATTTCTGTTAGTGTTTCATTTTTTTCTTTTTTAAATAATTTCATTACTCTTAATTCTCCTTTTGTAATTGGTTTTTATCTTCAATAGATGATAAATTGTCACTTAGATAAGATTTGATATCTTCCCAAGCTAAAATTGGAATATTAAATTCGGTATTTAAAACTATTCTTTTTCCGATAGAAGGTCTTCTTCGTCCTGAAAGTATCGATTCAATAGTAAATTTAGAATAGTATTTTGATAATATTTTTTTTAATTCTTCTTTTTTCATTTTGAATTGTACATTATGTACTTTTAAATGAAACTTAAATAATTACATAATGTACATATATTCTAAGTACAATTTGTACATATTATAAAAGGATTTTAATTGTTTGAAAATAAATTAGATACTTTGTTGAGAAAAAATTCTATAACTAATATTAAATTATCTCAAGATTTAGAAAATAAATTTGGATATAAAATAAGCAAAGAAAGTATTGGTAAATATAGAAAAGGAGAAAGAACACCTTCTCCTGAATTTATAGATTTTGTTTTAAAATTAACTAATAGTGATGCTTCTTCTTTATTTGGAGAAGCAAAATCATCAGTAAAGCCTGTTCCTATTATATCAACTGCATCATGTGGTGGTATAGAAATAAATTGTTTACAGGAAGATAATATGAAAACTTTTATCCATGAAGGGGAATGGAATAAAGACCTATATGCTGTTGTTGCTTGTGGGGACAGCATGGCAACAGAGATATATGATGGAGATATAGTAATAATAGATCCATTTGCAAAAGTGCAAAATGGAGATATGGTTTATTATAGAATAGATGAAGAGAGTGCTATAAAAGTATTTTATGAAGATGATGAAAACTATCTTATAAATTTTATACCTTTTAACACAAATGAAAATTTTAAGATAAAAACAATTAGAAAAGATGATAAAGATACAAATGATAGATTAATTTGTCATAAAGTAGTTCATGTAGTAAGCTCTAAAAAGAACAATAGAGCTGCTAGACTAAAGATGATAGGAAGATAAATTGCATTTTGAACATCTATTATTTAAGATGAAAGTTGCTTTTATTCTGACTGTGATAGCTATTATAGTTTATAATATTTATAAATTATTTTAAAAAAGGAGACAATATATGGGAATGTGTAAAGAATGTGGAGAAGTTTTACAATCTGATTTAATGACAAATGGATTTTGCCCTGATTGCTTAGAGAAAGGCAATATAAATAAATTAAGAACAGTTAAAATTGAAGAAATTAAAAATAATAAACAAATACTTGATAGTATATTAATAACTACAGAAACTACTATAAATCAACCTATAGAAAAAAGAGTTGGTGTTATATCTTCTCAATGTGTGTATGGGCTAAATATTGTAAAAGACTTATTTGCTTCAATCAGAAATATTGTAGGTGGTAGAATACAATCAATAGAGGAAGCTTTAGAAAAAGCTAATATTGAAATAATTGAAGACCTAAAAACAAAAGCATATATGGAAGATTGTAACGCAGTAATTGGAGTAAAAATAGAACATACTTATAATAATGCAAACAATGGTTCTATTCTATCAGTTTTTGCAACAGGAACTATTGTAAAAATTTAGATAATAATTTCCCGCGGGAAAATTAAAAACCCAGCCTAAGCTGGGAAACTAACTATAGACTATTGTGAAGAGTGTCTATAATGTTTTTCATAAAACTGCTAGCTAGCGTTTTATTATCTCTACTTTTTCTTATGTAGCCAAAAAGAATAGTACCTAAAATTAATGGTGCTCCTACATATAAGCACCAAGCTACTGTCACATAAATTATTAGGATACCTAATAGGTATCTGAGGTTATTTGTTTTCATTGTTATTTGCCTCCTATTTAAAGCATTATATTAGCCTCCAAACGAGTAACAAATGCTTGCAGGGAGGAACCAAAGTTTTAGCAGTACCCTTTTGCAATGTCCTACTTTCCCACATTTGAAAAATGCAGTATCATTAGCGATGAAATGCTTGACTACCAGGTTCGGAATGGGTCTGGGTATTGCCACTTCTCTTTAATCACTAGGCAAAAAAAAAGCCACTACATAGTGGCTTTCTGCTAAACTTCGATTTATAACATGAAAATTAAATAACCTTTATGTATTGTAAGCTCTTCACTTCTTACAGCCAAAGGAACAAATATGAATAACTAAAACAATCAATTAGTTTTTCATGTAAAACATTCTAATATAAATTAGTTATACCTAAACTTAAAAAATATATAAATGTATCAATATTCATACTAATTTATTCAAATATAACAAAAAATATCAATTTTTATTAATATTATTCTAAAAACAGTCTAATCATAAAATCCTTTTTATTAATTTTTCCAAAAATAATATCATATATTTTAAATATAATGTACAAAATGTACTTATTTAAGTTTTATTTAATTGTACATAATGTACTATTTTAAACAAGTAAATAAAATTTTGCTTTAGGCGAGAGCCTTGATTCAAGTTGAATCTAAATGAGCCACTAAACTAGATAGAAAATAGTGAAGCATCTAGGGGTTGAGAGTAATCCATAAACTCGATTTGGTTTTGTACTGCATACCAAGAAAAGAAAACTGCAGGAACTATTTATATTTGAGTTACCAAATTTGGTGATTCAATAGTAAATAGGAGAAATATATGAAAAAAGAACTTCAAATTGTTCATGGAAAAAATCTTATGCAAATTCAAGGTAGTACAAAAAAGAAAAATGGCTTTGTGAAAATAGAAATGAATGATGATGATATTAATGATTTTTTTAGTGGATACTATCAAGATAAGAAAGTAATTAAAAAAGTAACGCTTGTTATGGAAACAGAAGAAATACAATGAGTTCAATAGAAAATAGAAGAAAAATGGAGCATGAAAGTAAATCTTCAATGATTGTAGAAGGTAGATTTATTCCTTTTAAATCAAAAGAAGATTATAAAAAATATATTTTAAATTGTAAAACATCCAAAAATAACAAGACAAATACCCACAACAACAAAAAGTATTCCTATAAAGCTATTTTTTCTTGGATGTCCAGTCACTACGCCACCGTTAGGCATATGATAAGAAGGTGGATAAATCTTAGTTTGTAGAGGATGATTTATCCACTCTCCTAAACCAATCAAGAAAGCCCCTAAAGATAGCTTTTGTACAGCTGAATTCTCTATATCAACAAGTGGTACAGTAAGAGAATAAATTAGCATAAAAGCTGAAACAACCATGACTATGTGATACCAATACTTTATTTCAAATTTCGATAATGAATTATCCATAAGTGAGCCTTTGTGTATAAATTTTTTTTGCAACTAGATTATAACAAAGGTTCTCTTATGCATATTTCCATTGTAATGTGTCCTATTTTGATTCCCCTAGTTAGAATAGGACACTTTAGAGTGGAAACTCAATTAAAAATAATAAAGGATCAATATGAGTGCAAGTGCTGAAATACACCCAGGTGAAATAGAAGTTCTTATTGAAGCTATGAAAAGTATTGGTGGTGGAGAGCTTACAAGACAAGCTGCTGAAAATTTGCAAAAAGCAGTTAAAGCAACCTATTTAAATGATAAAAAATCATCTATTTCTATAGTTATTGAAATAACAAAATCAAATGATGAAATAGTCACTTTAACAGGTTCTACAAAAGCTACTTTACCAGCAAACAAAATATCTGGTGCATTTTTTGTCAATCAAAAGACATTTTTGCCTACAAGAAATAGACCTGACCAAACAGTTATGGTTTTTAAAGATTAATAAGGAAAGTAAATGATAAAAGAATTTTTTAATGCCTTCAAAGGCGATTTAAAACCAGTTGCAATACTAGGAGATGGTAGAGAGGTTATCCATCAAGATTATAAAATTGTTGAAGATAATAGAGGTGAAAAATTTAGACATAAAATAGATAGGCATGTATTAAATCAATCTATTTTAAATAAAGGTGATTTTATAAATTTTATAAAAGAATATAAAACACCTGGCACAAAGATATTTTTTAATAATAATGGAATAAAAGCAGTATTTAATTATTCAACAGCTGAAAAAGCTGATTATGGTGACTCTTATTGTCAAATGGAGCTTTTATATACAAACAATTTTGAAGAGTTTAGAAGATGTCTAGATAAAGATTTAAGCCAAAAGGATTTTATTAGAATCTTAAAAAGACTAGAAAGTTGCATAGTTGGATTAAATGGAGAAAAAGCAGCTAACATGGATATTATAGAAATAGCTGAAAATCTTCAAGCTAGTAAAAACTTTCAAAGTGTTCAAAGAAATACCCTCAAAGCATTTACAATAGATGCTGAAGTAAAAGCTGGGAATACAAACTATGAAATCCCTAGATTTATTCACTTTAAACTTCCTGTTTATAAAAACGATTTAAAGCTTGAAGTTGAATTTGATTGTGAACTATTTCTTGAAGCAGTAGATGGTCAAGGATTTATAGCAAATTTAGTTTGTTATAAATTAGATGAAATAATCGAAAATACAGTAAGACAACTTACAGATGATGTTTGTCAAAGTTGTGAAGGCGTTGAATCATTTATGATTTAAAAAAGTTGGTGCGATGGTTCAAGCCAACTACTCCTTTTTTTAGATATCGAAGATGCTTAATTTGAACCAATATCATCAGCAAGGTAAAGTTTTTTGTAGAGTTAAAACTTTAGAACCTAAAAAATTGTAGCCCTACTTCCTTCAAGGGCTACTTCTAATTAAAAAAATACTTATGTAAGAGCAAAAGTTAAAACAAAAAGTTTACAAAAAATATTTCTGTAGATTTATAAAATTATTATTTTTGACAAAATTATTCATAACAGCAAGTGCTTCCGTTTCTGGTGCTTTTGCTCTTTCATAAGTATTTTCACATTCAAATACTAAATACACCAAAAAAGGAATAAAAATGAACTATGAACGTTTTGAAAAAGCAGCTGCAATAAACAGCGAATTTGATGTGATTCCATCTAAAACAAGTATTCTTGCTAGAGGTATCATTATAGATAATAATGGATATATGCAATACAAAGGTAAAACATATTTACCTAATATGACAAAGCTATCTGATTTACCAGGAGAAATAAGAGATTTATTTATTGAAAAAAAGCTTCCAACACAAAATCAATCTAAAGAAGTAAATGTTGAAATAGAAAAAAAGAAAAACGATAATTTCGATAACTTAAACAAAATACTATTTGAACAATTACAAAATATAGTTGATCCTAATGAAGGTGCAGATATAAGCCAGGAGCTTAAAAAAGCAAATGCAATATGTAATATTGCAGACAAGGTTATAAGCATTGCAGATTTATCTTTAAAAGCTGAAATGTTTAGTTATAAGAAAAAATATCCAGGTGGAAAAAGTCTATATCAGGATTGATTATGAAATATTTAAAAATACATGAAGATTTTTTAAAAAAACATGAAGCAACTCCAAGAAAAAAACTTGCAGAACTTTTTAATGATAAGTTTAAAACTGAAGTAAGTATTAAAAATTTAAGCCAAAAATGTAGAAAAATTGGACTTGTTTGTCCTAATAATGGTTGTTTCAAAAAAGGAAGTATTCCAGCAAATAAAGGAACAAAAGGACTTACAGGAGCAAATAAAACTTCTTTTGGACCAGGTAATGTACCAGCAAATACAAGAAAAGCTGGAAGTATTTCAACGAGAAAAGATAAAAATGGGAACTCTTATATGCACATCAAAGTTGCAGAGCCAAACAAGTGGCAAATGCTTCATGTGTATATTTGGGAAAATAGACACGGAAAAATACCTAAAGGTTACTGTGTGATTTTTAAAGATAAAAACACTCTCAATGTAAGCCTTAGTAATTTAATGCTTGTCTCAAGAGCTGAACTTGTAAGACTAAATCAAAAATATGCTTATATAGATGAAAGTTTAAAAGAAACTGCTTTGCAAGTGATAAAAATAAATGATGCAATCATAAAAAAATCAAAAAAACTCAAACAAGGAATATAAAAATGATTATTACAGTAGCACATACAAAAGGTGGAGTTGGAAAATCAACTCTTGCTTGGAACTTAGCTCATTCACTTTTAGAAAAAGGTGAGAAAGTGACTATCATAGATTTAGATTTTCAACAAACACTATTTTTCATAAATTCACTTTGTGAAAATCAAAAGTTAGATGTAATACAGCCACAAGATACAACAGAGCTTTTAGAGATATTTGAGAATTATCAAGGGTATTTAATTGTTGATGTAGGTGGATTTGATAGTGATATAAATAGAATTGCTATGAGCAAGGCAAATAAAATATTAGTTCCAATTAGTGAGAGTGTAACAGAAATAATTGGATTTAAAACATTTGAAGCTATTTTGGGTGAAGTTGGGAATAAAACTATAGATATGGTCTTAAACAATATTCATCCACTACAAAAAGATTTTACAAGTGTTGAAGCTGCTATACAAAACAACAATAGCACTTTACTAAAAACTATCATAAGACAGAGAAAAACTTATAAATCAGTTTTAGCAGATGGTAAATCAGTTTTTGAATCAAATGATACAAAAGCGATTGATGAAATAAGAGGATTAAGAGATGAGCTTATCAAATAGAGAGATTAAATTTAGGGCTTGGAATGAATATGAGCAATGTTTTCTAGATAATGAAGAATTTGCAATTAATTTTTTAGGTACAGTTTTTAAAGCAAACCTTGATGCTGAAGTTTATAATAATCTTATGAATCAAGATAGTTTTAAAATTATGCAATACACTGGATTTAAAGATAAAAATGGAGTTGAGATTTACGAGGGTGATTTGCTTCAATCTTTTTATGATGATGGGGAAATTCATGAAGTTATTTGGCATGAAGAAAGTGCTAGTTTTAGAGTTGCTACATATTTAGATAATAGACATGGTGGAAGTTTTGCAGAATTATTTTTTATGGATGATATACATGAGAATTGCAATAAAATCATAGGTAATATTTATGAAAATACTGAATTGCTAGAGTATAAAAATGAAAAAGATTAAAATAGGTCAAATTTGGCTAGATGGTACAAGTAGTGAAATAGAAATTCTAGAAGTCAATCAAGGTGGTATATATCCAGTTGTTGGATATTGCAAAAATACAAAACAAGAAGTTCACTATTTAGAAGATGGAAGCTGGAGTGAAAATCCAAAATACAAAGAGCTAAATTTACAAAAATTAATAAAATAAAGGTGAATATATGGACCTATCAAAAATAGCTAGTGTAACAGCTGGTAAAACAAGAACAACTGGAATAAGTCCTTTTAGTGAGCTTGAAATATCAAAAGTATATCCAAATCCAAATCAACCAAGAAAATCTTTTGTAGATATTGAAGAACTAGCATCTACTATCAAAGAGCATGGATTACTTCAACCTATAACTGTAGTTAAAAAAGATGATGGATATATGATCACAAGTGGTGAAAGAAGATATAAAGCTCATTTACATAATGAAGCTAAGACAATAAAAGCATATATTCTTGATACTACAGATGAGAAAGTAGAAGAGCTTACTTTGATTGAGAACATCCAAAGAAACGATTTAACAGATTTTGAAACTGCAAAACATATTGTAAAGCTTTGGGAAACTGGAAGATATGAGAAAAAATCTGATTTGGCAAAAAAGCTAGGTAAATCTGATAGTTACATTTCAAAAGCTTTTAGTTCTTTAAAACTTGATGATGACATCCTGGAAGATATAGAACAAAGCAAAAAAGATATTCCACTATCTGTAATGGATGAAATTTCAAGAGTAAAAGATAAAACAGTTCAAAAAGAGGTTTATAAAAAATATAGTGATGGTGATATTACTAGAGATGATATAAAAGAGTATAAAGAACCTATTGGATTAAGAACTCAATATTTTGGAACTTTTAGTTTTGTTTATAACTATCGTATGCTAACTGAATTAAATTTTTTACTAGATGGAAGATGTTATGAACCGTTTAGTGAAGATAAAACATACTATTGCATAATAGAACAAATAAATAAAGAACAAGGGATTATTCAATCTCCAGATAATTTACAGTTTACACTTAAAACTACTAAAAAAAATTTAAATGTTTTAAAAGGTTTAGGTGATAATTGGATTAAGGTAGCATCCAATCTTTTAGAAAATAAAATTTATAGATTCTCTATAGAACTATCAAGATATCAAAATATGCAAGAACCTAAAAGCGAGAAAGAAGAAACAAATATTGTATTGCAAAAATATGAAGATGCTGAAAAAGATTTAGTTGATCAAGTAGAAACATTTAATGAAAATTTTCACACGGGAAATTTAGAAGCAAGTTTTAAAGTTGATGATTTAGTAAAAGATGAACAACTTACTACTGAAAATATTACAAAAACTTTTGAAAAGATTGTTGATTATGGAGTAGTTGATGATTTTGAATATTCTCTAAAATTTGATTATATTGAAGCTAATTTTTATTTTACAAATGCAAAAAAAGGTTTAACACCAACTTTTAAAAAAGATAAAAAATACAAAATCACTATTGAAGAGGTATAAAAATGAGAAATACAAAACCACAGGTTGTTTGTGAATTTATTTTTGATATAAGACAACCTAAACAAAACAAAGAATTAACAGAAAAATTTAAAACAGGGGAATTTATTTTATTTGGCTTTATTCCTGAAAAAGGATGGAGAAAAGCCTGGTATCAATCAATAGGATCAGTTGATAAATATAAATTAGTTAGAAAAAAAGTTTACCCAATAAATTTAACTTGTGGCAGTTGTGCATATTATGAAGATAGGTTTTGTTGCCATGCAAATTCTAAAGATAATTGTGGGGATAGAGATTCGGATAAAAAATGCGATATAGGTTGTTTTGTTTCTATTCCCTATAACTGGAGTTCTTATACTTCTACGGAAAAAGAAACTTTCAGAATTTTTAAACAAAAAAATAAAAAAAAGGAAATATAAAATGTCAAAAATATTAATAATTAAAAGTTTAAAAAAAATGGCTTCAATGAGCGTTACTGAAAAAATAGAAAATGCTCATATTGTATTTATAAAAAGAGAACAAGGTTTTGAACTTTATAAAAATAGAAACGGAAGTAATACTAAAAAGATTTATTCTTTTGATGAATTTAATAAATTCAAGAGTAGTAAAAACTATTTTTGCGAGGAGATATAAAATGCAATTTGGAACAAAACTAAAGCTAAAAAAAGACTGGCAATACAATCAATACTTTTTGCTTGAAAAAGGTGATGAATTTCAAGTTGCTCAATATCATCATAAATATGGAATGAAATTACATCATCAAAGAATTTCTGATTTATTGGATTTTGAATTTAATTGGATGACAAGAGATAGTAAGATTGAAGAGTATTTTGAAGTTGTTGAACAGTTTGATGATAGATTTGCAGAACTTGAAAAAGTAATATTAGATTATTGCTTAGTAAAAGGGTATCAAGTTGGAAAAGGTGGTTGGGGATTTAAGGTGCAAATAGATACAAATTATAAGTCAAAACAGATGGCTGTTTGGTTTTATGAAGAAGCATATTGCAATAGTGTTTTTCATTCAGAAAAAACTACTATAAAAGAAATGTTTGATGAAGCATTTAAGTATTTCTCTTTAGAAAAGGAAAATATATGCTAAATGAAGTAACTAGATTATGTAAAGGTGATTTTAGTGGAATAAATAAAGAATACTATGTACTTCAAGGTGATATCTTTTCTCCACCTTTTGTAGTTAAAACTTTTAAAACAAAAAAAGAAGCAGATGATTTTGCAGATGCAGCACAAAAAGAATCTTTAAAACATGATAAATATACTTGTTTTTGGGTTGAAGAAGTTAAGCAAGGAGGGAAAAATGAGTGCAAATGAAAGCAATTTAGTATTTGTAACTTTATACAAAAAGTATAATAAAATGATGTTATCAAAACAAGAAGTAGCAAATGAGCTTGGTATTTCTATAAGAACACTAAATAGAAGGATTCAAGAGAAATCTGCTCTACCTTCTTATTCTAAAAATGGTGGACTTGTTTTATTTCCACTTGAAAATCTTGCAAAATATATTACAGCTCTTGGGAAATTATAAAATATATTTCTCAAAAGCTGCTATGGAATCAATAGCAAAATCAGGTGCAAATTTTAAATAATGTTTTATTGTTGTTTCAATATTAGCATGATTTAAAAGCTTCTGTATTTTAAATATACTCACAGGCTCAATTATATATTTTCCATCAATTCCCTTTTTCCCTTTAACAAGATTTGTAGCAAATGAATGTCTTAATGTGTATAAGACATTTTTATTATTATTAAACCTATTATTATTAAATAGTTGATCAATCGTTTTGTTTAAATATTTTGGAACATTTGGAAGTTTTGTAAGCCCTTTTGTATGTTCTGAAACTAGCAAATATTCATCAGCATTTCTATTGATAGATAGTTTTAAAACTTCTTCTTCTACTTTTTGAGTTAAGTTACACTTGTAATACATCTTTCTTTTAAAATCATAAGTATTTATGGTTTTACTTCTAATGTCAAAATCTTTTATTTTTAAGTTCAAAACTGAATCAGGTCTCATTCCAGTTGTAGCCATAATGAGACAAATAATATAACCTTGGAAATGACTAGGTTTTTCTTTTAAAGTTTCCAATAGTAGTTTTATCTCATCAGGTTCAAAATAGCTTGTCCTAGGTTCTATTTTCTTTTTTAAATCTTTATAGATATCTTTTAAATCTTGTTCTTCTTTGAGACTTTTCTTAGGATGGATTAAGAGTGGATTATAATCCACATTTGTATGATTAATCATACTTTTAATTAATATTATTGCATTAAAAATATATTTATTTGAATATTTTACCTCTTTGTTATTTTTTATATATGTAAAATTTCTAATCTCATTAATTCTATCTACAAAATGTTTTTGTTGTATCTTATTAAATTCTAAAATAGACAAATCCCAACCTTGCCAAAATATCTTATACATACTTTTTTCTCTATTTATAGCTGGTTTATCTTTATGCTGTTTATCTTCTTTTTCTAAATCTTTTTCTTTTTGTTCCAACAAATCAAATTTATCAAAATAAATAGAAGCTAATTCATTTAATGATTTTCTAGATAAACTTGTAGTTACTACTTCATTTTCTTCTGTATTTAATTGTCTTTTCAATAGTATTTTTTTAGCTTTTGTTATATTAGTTCCATCTGATTTTGAGCCAACTTTTTCATCTACAACTTTACCATTTTTTCGGTATCTGATGTAATAAGTAATATCTTTAATTCCTTCTCTTTTGTATACACCTGGTGTACCTGTTTTTTCTAATCCCATGAGTGCCTTTTTCTTCCCAACAATTTTCCCAACAATGTTGGCATAACTTGACATAAAAAAGGTTTAAAATAGTACATTTTTAACTTTTTAAATTAGATTTTAAATTAGATTTTTTTTGATTATTCTTAAAAGTATTAGCACTAAAAGTGCTATTTTATCGTAGTTTTACAATTTTCTTTATGGCGAGAAAGTGGAGGAATCGAACCTCCCGCGGTATTTACACAAAGACCGCCAATCAGGGTTGAAGCCTGTGGTGCTCACCAGATACACAAACTCTCCATAAGATTAAAATAGTATAATAATACTCTTTAAAATAGTATAAAAGGTCTATAATGTTACTAAAATCCATTCCAAAGGTTGATAAGTTTATCACAAACAAAGCTTTTGAAGGATTATCAAAAACTTTAATAACAAAAATCACAAAAGAAGTTTTAGAAAATCTGAGAGTTGAAATATTAAATAAAAAGATAGATAGTTTTGATGAACAAACTCTTATTTCAAATGTTTTAAGAAAGTACGAAAATCTTACACAATCTTCACTAAAACCAGTTATAAACGCAACTGGAATTATTGTTCATACAAACTTAGGAAGAAGTTTGCTTGATGAGAGCCTATTTAAAAATGCAATAACAATAGCAACATCTTATAACAATCTTGAATATAGTTTAGAAGAGGGAAAAAGAGGAGAGAGATACGAACACATCACAAAATCTCTACAAGCACTCACTTCTTGTGAAGATGCTTTAGTTGTAAACAACAATGCAAGTGCTGTTTTTCTAATCCTTAATACATTTTGTAAAAATAAAGAGGCAGTTCTTAGCCGTGGAGAGCTTGTTGAAATTGGTGGAAGTTTTAGAGTTCCTGAGGTTATGGTTCAAAGTGGAGCTATATTAAAAGAGATTGGAACTACAAATAAGACTCATTTAAGAGATTATGAAAATGCTATAAATGAAAATACAGCTATGCTTATGAAGGTTCATAAATCAAACTATAGTATTGAAGGGTTTTTTAGTGAAGTTAGCTTTGAAGATATATCAAAACTAGCACAAAAAAATGGCTTAATAGACTATTTTGATATGGGAAGTGGACATATTTTTGATTTACCTTTTAATTTAAGCAAAGATGAGCCTTCTATTCTTGAACTTATGAAATCAAATCCAAGTTTGCTTAGTTTCTCAGGAGATAAACTTTTAGGAAGTGTTCAAGCTGGAATTATAGTTGGGAAAAAAGAGTTAATAGCAAAATTGAAAAAAAACCAACTCTTAAGAATGTTAAGAGTTGATAAAATTACTTTAGCACTTTTAGAAGAGAGTTTGAATATCTATTTAAAAAATGAGTTAGATAAAATTCCAACTCTAAAAATGCTAAATACAAAACTTGAAATTTTAGAACAAAGAGCAAATATTTTAAAAAATAGTATAGATAACTTTATAAAATGTGAAGTAATAAAAAGCTCTACAATGGTTGGTGGTGGTACAACTCCAAATAAAAAAATCCCTACTATTGCTTTAAGCCTTGAATATAAAAACCTAAAAGCAAATGAGATAGAAAAAATTTTAAGAAAAAATCTAATCATAAGTAGAATTGAAAATGACAAAGTACTGCTTGATTTTAGAACAATATTAGAAAAAGATATAGCTATTATTGAAGAGATACTAAAAAAAGAGTTTAAAAATGTCTAATATTATAATTGGAACTGCTGGTCATATTGACCATGGAAAAACTGCACTAATTCGCGCTTTAAATGGTTTTGAAGGTGATAGCACAAATGAAGAGAAACAAAGAGGAATAACAATAGATTTAAGCTTCTCAAATCTTACAAGAGCTGAGAGAAATATTGCATTTATTGATGTTCCAGGTCATGAAAAACTTATTAAAAATATGATTGCTGGAGCTTTTGGATTTGACTATGTAATGTTAGTTGTAAGTGCTAAAGAGGGACTTATGCCACAAACTATTGAGCATATTGAGATTTTATCACTTTTGGGAATAAAAAATCTTATTTTAGTAATTACAAAAAAAGATTTAGTTGATGAAAAAACATTAAAAGAGCAAGAGTTAAAAATTGTAGAGTTTTTAAATGAGTTTGAATTTAATATCAAATTTATAAAAGCTGTATCTATTTATGATGAAAAATCTATTGAAGATTTAAAAAATACTCTATTTACAATCTCAAATAGCACAAAAAATGAAGAGAACTTTTTTAGATTTTATGTTGATAGAGTATTTAGTGTAAAAGGTAGTGGAACAGTTGTAACAGGAACTGTTTTAGGTAAAAAAATTGAGCTTGAAGAGAAGGTTTTTATTCCTCATTTACAAAAAGAGACAAAAATAAAAAATATTCAAGTACATAATCAAAACGCAATAGAAGCAAATATCTCTTCTAGAGCTGCACTAAACCTAGCTTCAATTGATATAAACTCACTTCAAAGAGGAGATATTATTACAAAAAAGGGGTTTTTAAGAGGTTTTGATACAATTGATATCTCTTTTAAATGTTTAAAAAACAAAAAACTAAACCATAATCAAACATATACTTTGTTTATTGGAGCTAAAAAAATAGATGTAAAAGTTCTACTTTTTGACTCTTTAACATCACTTGAAGATGGTTTTGCAACACTAAAAACGGATGAAAAGATATTTACTGTTTTTGGAGAAAAAGTTATTTTAAGAAGTGCAAATGATACTATTTGTGGTGGGGTTATTTTAAATCCAATATATGACCCAATGAATAAAAATCAAAAAAGAGATCTTTTGAAAAATCTTTATAAAAAAGATTTTAAAAATGCTTTTAAAATACTTTTAGAAGCTCATAAAAGAGGTTTAGGAGTAGTATCTTCAACTCAAAGATTTGCTCTAAGTCATGATGAGTCTTTAGAGTTTGCAAACTCTTTAGAAGATGTTTTTGTAGATAAAAAAGAGTTAGTTATCTATCCCATAAAAACAAAAGATGAGATAGTTGAATTTATAAAAAATATCTATATAAAAAACTCTTATGCCCTACTTTCAAGCTCATCTATAAATTTAAGAGTTCCTTGGGCTAGTATTGAGTTTATAAATAGTGCTTTAACTGATTTGGTACAAAATGGCTTTTTAGTAAAAGAGGGGCAACTTTATAAAAATGCAAATATAAAAGAGGATATTACAAAAGAGCTTGAAAATATATTTTTAGATAGATTGAAAAGTGAAGATATAACTCCAACAGCACCTTATAATATCTATGATGATTTAGATATTGATAGAAAACTTGGAGATGATATTTTAAAATCACTTACAGCAAAAAAAGATGTAATAAGGCTTCAACACAATCTTTTTATTCATAGCCAAAGTTTAAATAAGATTATAAAATCTATGAGAGAGATTATCAAACAAGATGGTTTTATAGAGATTTTTAACTTTAAACAGAGATTTGATTTAAGTAGAAAATATCTTGTTTGTTATTTGGACTATTTAGATAATTTTAGTGATATCAAAAAAGTTGAAAATAGAAGAGTTTTATCTTAAAGACAAAATAGACTACTCTTTTTCCATAAGATTTGTTTTTTTACATCTAGGACAAGGATTTCCAGGATTTGAGTAGCAAGAGTAGCAAAACATTGTAGTACAAGTTTCACATGTAAGCTTACAATGTTTGCAAACATAAGTTTTTTCTCTTTTTCTTTTCTCTTTTTTTCTAAATAACCAATTAAACATAGCTATCCTTTTTAAATAAAAAGGATTATATTTAATCTTTTTTACTTATAAGATGATATATATCAAAGCTTATAATATTTCATGTAAACTATTTGCTTTTTTCATCCAATTTTCTAAATCTTCATATCTCTCTTCTTCAATCATTTTTTTAGCTTCATTCATTTGATCTTCAAAAGATTTAATACTTTCTAGCATATTTTCTCTATTTTGCTTAAAAATATCTCCCCACATTCTTGGGCTTGATTTTGCAATTCTACTCATATCTTTAAATCCTCCAGCAGCAAGTGCAATAATCTCTTTTGGATTTTGATGACTCATAACAGTATTTGCTAAGGAAAATGATATTAAATGAGGTAAATGTGATATGTAACAAGCATTTACATCGTGTTCATGACTATTCATAACCACAATTCTCATGCCTATTTCTTGAAAAATCTTAAAAGCTTTATTAACATGCATATTTGCATTATCTTCCAAATCACATAAAACTACAGTTTTGCCCTCATATAGATTATCAATTGCAGCTTTTGGTCCATTTTTCTCTGTTCCTGTCATTGGATGTGCTGCTATAAAATTTTTTCTTATTTTAGGAGGAATATTTTTTACAATATACTCTTTAGTTGAACCCATATCTATAATAGTTGTTTTCTCATTTATATCTAAAAAATTAGGAAACATAGAAATAATAGCATCAACAGGAATAGATAAAATAATAACGTCTGAAACTTTTTTTAAAGTTTCCAAATCAACAAGCTCATCAACAAGTCCTAACTCTTCTATCTCTTTTTTGTTTTTTTCACTATTTGTAAATCCATAAACCTTTTTTGAAATACCATATCTTTTAACAGCCTTTGCCAAAGAACCACCCATAAGTCCTAAACCAATAATTCCAATGTTCAAATTTAACCTTTTTTTAGTAATTTTGCCAAAATTATAGCTTACTTTAGATTTATATAAACTATATTTCGGTATATTATTGCTTTATTTTGACAACAAGGACATTTGTGAAAAATCGAATAACTTTTTTATCTTTAGCTTGTGCTACTGTTTTGAGTGCAAGTAGCATCAAATCTATTGAATACTTAAATGTAAGTAAAGTATCGCCACAAGTTTTAGAAGAGACTTTGGGAATGAGAGCTGGTGATAGCTTAGATAGTAACAAGCTAAATGAAGCATTAATTAAATTTTACAGCTATGGTTACTTTGATGATATAGTAATAGATAATGATAATGGAAATATCAAAATTATCTTTAAAGAGAAACCTTCAATTGCAAATGTTGATATAAAAGGTTATAAAACTAGAAGTGAAGATACAGATGCTATTAAAAAAGTATTAAAGCTAAACAAAGGTTCTATGTATAGTGAAAAAAGAGTTAAAGAGGCAAAAGAACAACTTTTAGGAATGTTATCTAGTGAAGGGTTTATAAACTCTGTTGTTGAAGTTGAAACAGAGAAATTAAATGATTCTTCTATAAAACTTACTTTTAATGTAAATAAAGGTGATGAGATTATCATAAGAGAAGCAAAATATCACGGTGCTAGTGAACTAGATGGAAGTGACTTTAAAAAAGTTACTGCAAATAAAGAGAAAGAGTTTGCTTCTTGGTGGTTTGGTCAAAGTGATGGTGAAATGAAAATTGATCAACTAAAATATGATGCAAGAAGAATAAATGACCTATATTTTGAAAAAGGTTACTTAGATGCAGATGTAAAAGAGCCATTTTTAGATATAGATTTTGCTTCAAATCAAGCAAAACTTGACTTCTTTGTTAAAGAGGGTGAAAAATATACTACAAATGATATAAAAATCTTTTTGGACTCTTCAATTGTAGATCCTGAAGAGATTTATTCAGATTTAAAATTAAAAGTTGATAGAACATTTAATATTAAAAAATTAAGAGATGATCAAGAGTATATTAGAACTTTGGTTGCTGATAAGGGTTATGCCTATGCAGAAGTTAAATTTGATTTAAAGAAAAATGAAGCTGAGCATAGAGTTGATGTTATTTTTAGTGTTGTTCCAGGGCAACAAGTATATATAAATGATGTAAAAATATCTGGAAATGCAAGAACTCTTGATAGAGTTGTAAGAAGAGATGTATATTTAGCACCTGGTGATATGTATAATCTTACAGATTTAAAAGATGCAAAAAGTAAGTTAAAAAGATCTAGCTTCTTTGAAGATGTTCAAATTGAAGAGAAAAGAATAAGTGAAGATAAAATGGATTTATCTGTAAAAGTAACAGAAGCACCAACTGGAAGTATTATGCTAGGTGGGGGATATGGTTCTTATGATAAATTAATGATAAACGGATCTGTAAGTGATACAAATATTTTTGGAAGTGGCCTTACTCTCTCTTTAAGTGGTGATTTATCAAAAAGATCAAATAGATACGAAGTAGCTCTTAAAAATCCTGCTATAAATGATAGCGACTATAATGGTGAAGTTGAAGCTCACTCAACAAAAATTGAGTATAGAAGAAGTCACTATGATTCTGATGTAAAAACAAAAGGTTTCTCTGTTGCAGCGGGGAAAGAGGTAGTAAGAAATACATATGTTGGTGCTAGATATGGACTTGATTTCATAAAAGAGGTTTATAATTATCAAAGTGGATTTACAGCACCAGCTGGTCAAAGATTATATACAGATCAAGACTATACAAATAGCTCTATTACACCTTACATAAACTATGATAGTACAAATGATTTTTATTTTCCAACAGCTGGTATAAAAGCTGGGGCTTCTGTTGAATATGCAGGAGTTGGTGGAGATTCAAAATATATTAAACCAGGGGTAAATTTTAGATATTTCTACTCTTTAGAAGATTTAACAGAGCTTGACTGGATTTTAAGATTTAAAACTCAAGCAAAAATGTTAATAGATGAAGGTCAAATAAATCAAGGAGACTCTTTATATCTTGGAGGTCCAAAAACTTTAAGAGGATATAAATCTTATGCATTCCCAAATAATGAATCTGGATATTATCAAGACCCTTATGAAAAAATGTGGTCAAATCAAGCAGAAATTAGTTTCCCTCTAGTTCCATCTGCAAAAATGAGATGGGGACTATTTTATGATTATGGTATGATAGGTCAAAATAGCTTTAGTGAGATAAAAAGATCAGGAACAGGAGCTTTACTAGAGTGGATTTCTCCAATGGGTCCTTTACAATTAATATTTGCTAAACCAATTGGTGATAAACCAGGTGATGACACATCAAGTTTTGAGTTCTCTTTTGGAACTAGTTTCTAATGACAAAAAAAGTATCGCTTGATTTAAAAAAAAGATTAAGTAAAGAAGATGCACTTGATTTAATAAAAAATGCATCTTTGTTAGATTTAGCGAAGATGGCAAGTGCAAAAAAAGATGAGCTTCATAAAGAAAAACTAACTACTTTTATAGTAGATAGAAATATAAACTATACAAATGTATGTTGGGTTGATTGCAAGTTTTGTGCTTTTTTTAGACACAAAAAAGATAATGATAGTTATGTTTTAAAATTTGATGAAATTGATGAAAAAATAGAAGAACTTTTAGCAATTGGTGGAACTCAAATACTTTTTCAAGGTGGAGTTCATCCAAATTTGAAAATTGATTATTATGAAGAGTTAGTCAACCACATTCATACAAAATATCCACAAATTACAATTCACGGTTTTTCATCTATTGAAATTGATTTTATAGCAAAAGTTTCAAAAATCTCAATACTAGAAGTTTTAAAAAGACTTCAAGCAAAAGGTTTAAGCTCAATTCCAGGAGCTGGAGCTGAGATTTTAAGCGATAGAGTAAGAGATATAATTGCTCCAAAAAAAATGGATACACAAGAGTGGTTAGAAGTTCATAGACTAGCACACTCTATTGGAATGAAAACAACTGCAACAATGATGTTTGGAACTGTTGAAACAGATGAAGAGATTATTGAACATTGGGATTTGATTAGAAAATTACAAGATGAGACTGGTGGATTTAGAGCATTTATTATGTGGAGTTTTCAAGGTGAAAATACAAAATTAATGGAAGAACATCCCGAAATAAAAACACAATCTTCAAATAGATATTTAAGACTCTTAGCAGTTTCAAGACTATATTTAGATAATTTTGCAAATCTTCAAAGCTCTTGGGTTACTCAAGGCTCATATATTGGACAAATGGCTCTTAAGTTTGGAGCAAATGATTTAGGAAGCACTATGATGGAAGAGAATGTTGTAAAAGCAGCTGGTGCAGCAAATAGAATGAATCAAGATGAAATGATAAGATTAATAAAAGATATAGGCGAAATTCCTGCAAAAAGAGATACTGCTTATAATATATTAGAGAGATTCTAACAAAATGAAAACAAGATATATTTTATATATTTTTTTACTATTACAAGGAAGTTTAATGAGTGCAACAATAAAACATATAAATATAAATAATGTTGATATTCCAGTGATTTTTGAAGAACAAAAATCGCTTCCAATTTTAAATTTACAACTAATTTTTAAAAATTCTGGATATATAAAAGATAATCAAAATTTAGGACTTGCTAGCTTATCAGCTAGAGTTTTAAATGAAGGAACAAAAAAATTAGGAAGTGTTAAATTTTCAGAGATTTTAGATGACAATGCTATTACTATTCATAGTGCTGTTGGTTTTGAAACTCTTACAATAGAACTTTCAAGCTTAAAAGAGAAATCAAATCTTGCAATTAAATCATTAAATGAACTTTTACAATCTCCAAATTTATCAGAAAATTCATTAGAAAAAGTAAAAACTTTGGCTATTGGTAGTTTAAAAAGAAAAGAGAACTACTTTGATGATGTAGCAAGTAAGGGTTTAAATGCTCTTCTTTATAGTGGAACTGCTTTGGCAAATCCTGCTAGTGGAACAATAGAGTCTATTTCAAAAATTGAACTAAAAAATATAGAACAATTTTTAAAAAACTCTTTAACTTTAAATAATTTAACTATTGTTGCAGGTGGAGATATTAGTTTCATTGAGCTAGAAAATGCTTTAAAACCTCTTTTGAAAGAGCTAAAAGTTGGAGAAAAAGAAGATATTCAAAAAATAGAGTTTGTATCTAAAAAAGAGGAAAAAGAAGTTTTAAAACAGACAGAACAAGCATATATCTATTTTGGTTCAAATTTTAATGCAAAAGCTAAAGATGAAGATAATTACAAGGCAAAAGTTGCTTCATTTATTTTAGGTGGTTCTGGATTTGGATCAAGATTAATGGAAGAGATAAGAGTAAAAAGAGGTTTAGCATATAGTGCTTATGCAAATATTGGAATTAATAGGCTTTACTCAAGTTTTAGTGGATATTTACAAACAAAAAATGAGAGTGCTTCTCAAGCTATTAATATTGTAAAAAGTTTAGTTGATGATTTTGTAAAAAGTGGAGTAACTCAAGAAGAGCTTGATGCTGCAAAAAATTTCTTATTAGGAAGTGAACCACTAAGAACTGAAACTTTAGCACAAAGATTAAATAGAGCATTTATGCTAGATTTTAAAGGTTTAAGTCTTGATTATCCAAAACTTGAACTAGAAAAAATACAAAATTTAAGTTTAGAAGATTTAAACAACTATATAAAAACTCATACTGAGTTAAATAATTTAACATTTTTTATTGTAAGGAAATAGTTTATGCTAAGATTTGCACCAAGCCCAACGGGAGATATGCATATAGGAAATTTGCGAGTTGCAATTTTTAACTATATTGTATCAAAACAGTTAAATGAAGGGCTTATTATAAGAATTGAAGATACTGATAAAGAGAGAAATATTGAAGGAAAAGATAAAGAGATTTTAGAGATTCTAAATCTATTTTCAATAGAGTATAAATCTGTTTTTTATCAAAGTGAAAATCTAAAGTATCATCAAAAAATGGCTCTTCAACTTATGACTCAAAAGAAGGCTTTTGCTTGTTTTTGTAGTGATAGCAAACTTGAAGAGTTAAAAGAAGAGTCTATAAAAAAAGGTATCGCTTTTAGATATGATGGATTTTGTGAGAATTTAAGTGATGAAACTGTTTTAAATACAAATGCACCTTTTACAGTAAGGCTTAAAAAACCAAATCATAATATAAAATTTACTGACCTTTTAAAAGGTGATTTTGAATATGCTCCTTTTGATGTTGATAGTTTTATTATTTTAAGACAAGATAAAACTCCTACATATAACTATGCGTGTAGTGTTGATGATATGCTAATGGATATATCTATGGTAATCAGAGGAGAAGATCATGTTTCAAATACTCCAAAACAGATACACATTAGAGAGAGTTTAGGCTATACAAAAGAGATAAAATATGTTCATTTACCAATCATTTTAAATGCACAAACTGGTAAAAAAATGAGTAAAAGAGATGATGCAAGTAGTGTAAAGTGGCTAATTGATGAAGGATTCCTACCAAGTGCAATTGCAAACTACCTTGTGCTTATGGGAAATAAAACTCCAACAGAGATTTTTACTCTAGAAGAGGCAATTTCATGGTTTAAAATAGAAAATGTCTCAAAAAGTGGAGCAAAATTTGATATTGATAAGCTAAGATTCATAAATAGAAAACATATAGAACTATTAGACGATATGAGACTATCAAAAATTTTAGGTTTTGCAGATAATGATATTGGAAAATTAGCAAAACTATATTTAGAAGAAGCAAGTACAATAAAAGAGATAAAATCAAAACTAAATAATATTTTTTCTCAAAAATCTACTCTTGAAGGTTTTGAACAAGAGAGTCAAACTATCAAAGAAGTGTTAAAAAATGCACCATATTTTGAAAATTATGATGATTTAAAAGATTATGTTGTTCAAAAAACAGAACTTAAAGGTAAGAATCTATTTAAACCATTAAGATATATTCTAACAGGTGTTGAAAATGGACCAAATCTAACAGATATTTATCCATTTATTAAAAACTATATTGGGGAGATTACAAAATGATAGATGCACTTATTAGCTCATTTTTAACTATTTTTTTTAGTGTTATTTTTCTTTACAAGTGGATTGTTATTATTTCAGCACTTTTAACTTGGGTTAGACCAGATCCATACAATCCAATAGTTCAAATGCTTTATAGATTAACAGAGCCTGTTTATGCAAAAATGAGACAATATATTCCAACAACTTTTGGAGGAATGGATTTGGCTCCACTTATTTTGATTTTTGCTCTTATATTTTTAGAGACATTTTTACAAAAAGTTCTTCTATAGATTTATGTTAAAAATATTTAAAGTATCTCTTTTATTTTCACTTAGTCTAAATCTTTTTGCAAATAGTATAACTACAGATTTTATGCAAAAAGATTTCAAAATAACTTATGAATGGCTTGTAGAAAAACCAAAATCAAGTGCTAAAGATTTTTTTATATTACAATATCTTGAAAATGAAGATTTAAGTTATGAAAATGCAAAAAAAGCTTATGATATGAGAAATGGAAGAAATGCTCTTCTTGATAAAGCCTTTAAACAAAAATTCAATGAAAAAATATCTCCAGAAGATAGGTTTTGCTACAATGCTTCTATTTTAGAACTTAAAAATAGCGATTCAAGATGTATTGCTCTTGGTTTAGCTTCACTTAAAAAAGCATCTGACTTATCAAAAGAAGATCTTGCTTTTTTTATATCAAAGCTTGATACTTACCCTACTTTAAAAAACAATCTTATACTTATATCATCAAATGATATTTATAAAAAACTTATAAATGGCTCTACTGATAAATTTTTAGAAATTTTTTTTGAAGTTAGTGATGCATATAGATATAAATATTTAAATCAATCTATAAATCCAACTTTTTTACATAAAATTGCTATGCATAAAGATTTTGAAAAATTTTTACGAACTGTTGTTTATGATAAAAAATTAAATAATATACAAAAATCTCTTGATAACCTAAAAACTGAAAAAATGTTAACAACAAATCTTCAATTTTTATTAGGTATAAATGCTGTAAATAATCGTAAATTCGAGAGTGCAAAGCAGTTTTTTGCCAACTCTTATGATATAGCACTTTTAAGAGGTGATAAAGATAGAGCAATATTTTGGCTATATTTACTATCAAAAAATACTATTTATCTTGAAGAATTAGCAAAAAGTTTTGAGGCAAATATCTACTCTTTATATGCAAAAGAGCTTTTAAATATAACTCCAGATAATCTAGTTTTCAAAATTGATATGAAAATAAAACCTAGTTCTTATGATATTTACGATGCTTTTAGCTGGCTAGAAGTTACAGAAGATAGCAAAAAAAATTTAGATGATGCAAAGATGGAAAAATATTCAAATCTTTTTACTCAAAAAAGTATGGAACCACATTTAGCTTTTATTCTTGAAAGATATAATAGATTTAGAAATCAATATTTTATAACTCCTTATGAGGATTTATTAAACAATTATGGAATATATAAAAAAGTTTTAATCTACTCTATTGCAAAACAAGAAAGTAGATTTATTCCATCTTCAATCTCATTTTCAAGTGCCATGGGAATAATGCAAATTATGCCATTTTTATCAAAAGATATAGCAAGTAAGTTAGGTGATGATTACAATATTTATGATCAATTTTTACCTGAAAAAAATATACAATATGCAAGTTTTCATCTTGACTCATTAATTAAACAATTTGATAGTAATCCTCTTTTTATCGCCTATGCTTACAATGGTGGAGCTGGATATGCTAGAAGTCAATTGCAAAAAGGTTTGTTTAAAAATAAATCAGAGTTTGAACCATTTTTAAGCATGGAGATGATTTCATATAATGAAACAAGAGAGTATGGAAAAAAAGTTTTGGCTAATTTTTATATATACAACAACTATTTAAATAGTGAGAATAAAATCTCACTATCTTCTATTTTTCAAAATTTAGTGTGGCATCACTAGATTTTGGTTTTAGAGTTATATTTAAATTCTGTACCAACTCTTGATTACTAAATTTTACTAAATAGTAGCTACCCCAAAAGTTTCTAAGCATCATATCTTCATACTTTTTATCATCTCTATCTAATTTTTCAATAGATATTGGAGTTTTTCCATTTAAAAGAAGTTCATATCCATTTTTAGTAAAATCTATCTGTTCTTCTAAATTTGGAAAATAGATATAAATCAAAAAATTCTCTTCTTTTGGGCTTATTTTTGGATCAAATTTATTTAAATATGTTGCCATAAATGTAACTTCTATTGCATCATTTTTTATAATATCAGCTTTTTTTGTATTTCTAACTGCATTTGTTTCAATATCACCTTTATCAAAATATCTAAATGCACTATTTTTTGGTGTACAAGCTACAAATAAAATTGAAATTGCAACTAAGAATAAACCTTTTTTCATTAAAACTCCTCATATATAAGGGAACGATTATACAAAAACTACACTTTAAAATATATTTTTATATAAATAGAGTTTAACAATTCTTTGGATAAAATCCTAACCATGAATAAAAAAAGATTAGTAGTGGCATTTTCAGGGCCATCAAATAGTGGTAAAACAACAGCTATTGTTAAAGTTGCAAGTATTTTGCAGGATAGTGATTTTAAAGTGTGCATAGTAAAGCACGACCCAAAAGATAAAGCTATGTTTGATAGAGAGGGAAAAGACTCTTTTAAGTTCTCACAAACAGGAGCAGATGTTGCAGTTGTAAGCCCTAATAAAACAACTATATTTAAAAAAGATAGTTCAACTATTGATGAGTTAATATCTATTTTTAATGATTTTGATTATCTGCTAGTTGAAGGACTTAAAACTTTAGAACTTCCTAGAATCTCTATTTTTAGAAATAAGCTAGATGATAGCTATTTTGAGGTTTCAAATGCTTTGGCTATTGATGATAGTATAAATAAAAAAGATATTCCAAAAAGTCTTGATATTTTAGATTTAAATGACCCACTTGAAATTATAAAGTGGATAGATAAAAACGCAAAAAGGGTATAGATGCAAGAGATAATAAAAGCAATAGAAGAAGCAAGTATAAAAATAAAACATCTAATAGAGACAGGCGATACTGGAAAATCTCAAAGCGAAAATAGTACGGGAGATACTCAACTTAAACTAGATATTCAAAGTGATGAGATAATTGAAGAGATTTTTTCAAAACTTTCAAGTGTAAAAGCAATAGTTAGTGAAGAGCAAGATAGTATAAAAAATATAAATGAAACTGGTGAATATTTAATAGCTTACGATCCACTAGATGGTTCATCTTTAGTTGATGTAAACTTAAGTGTTGGTTCAATTTATGGAATATATAAAAATGAATTCAATGCAAAAAATATAATAGCTTCTATTTATGTAGTTTTTGGTCCAAGAGTTGAGATGGTTGTAGCTACAAGTGATGTGAAAATGTACAGACTTTTAAATGGAGAGTTTAAATTTATTCAAAATATTAAACTTAATGAAAAAGGTAAATTAAATGCTCCTGGTTCTACTCAAAACTGCTGGGCACCTTTTCATAAAAAGCTAATTGATGATATTTTTAATGATGGATATAGACTAAGATACAGCGGTGGAATGGTTCCTGACTTACATCAAATTTTACTAAAAGGTGGTGGACTTTTCTCTTATCCAGGAACTACTGATAGACCAAAAGGGAAATTAAGACAACTTTTTGAGGTTTTCCCTTTTGCATTAGCTTTTGAAAAAGCTGGAGGAGCTGCTGTTGATGGAGAAAAGAGAGTTTTAGAAGTTCCTACAACTCATATTCATGATACAACTCCTTGTTTTTTTGGATCAAATATCGAAATAAACAGAGTTTTGGAAGTTTATAGTAAAAATGTCTAATGAAAATAAAGATTTAGACCAATGGGAAGAGAGACTTGAAGATATTTTACAAGAACTAAACTCTTGCCAAAACTCAAAAAATCTAAACTCTTGTAAACCTTGTGGTCAATTTTTTGAGTGTGTTTTAAGAAAAAAGTATGTAGTAGCCGTTTATGAGTCAATGAATAAAGGCTCAAGTGGTGGATTTGAATTTTAAGAAAAAAGGTAGAAAATGCAAAAAGAGTGTAAAAATGTTTATATAACAACTCCAATTTATTATGTAAATGATGTAGCACACATAGGTCATGCTTACACAACAATAATAGCTGATATGCTAGCAAGATACTCAAGATTAATTGGACATAATACATATTTATTAACAGGAACTGATGAACACGGACAAAAAATTGCTCAAAGTGCTGAAGCTAGAGGAAAAACTCCAAAAGAGTATGCAGATGAGATTTCTGGAAAATTTAGAGCGCTTTGGGATGATTTTGATATAACTTACGACAAATTTATTAGAACAACAGATGAAGAGCATAAAGTTGGTGTTCAACAAGCTTTTTTAAAGATGTATCAAAATCAAGATATTTACAAAGGTGAATATGAAGGTTTTTACTGTGTTCCTTGTGAGACATTTTTTCCAGAATCTCAACTTGCAGATGGAGAGTTTTGTCCAGAGTGTGGTAGATCTACTATAGTTGTAAAAGAGGAGAGCTACTTTTTCAAATTATCAAAATATGAAGATAAACTTTTAAAATGGTATGAAGAAAATCCTGATTGCATATTACCAAGAGCTAAAAAAAATGAGATTGTAAATTTTGTAAAAAACGGATTAAAAGATCTTTCAATTTCTAGAACCTCTTTTGATTGGGGAGTTAAGCTTCCTGAATCTATGAATGAACCAAAACATGTTATGTATGTTTGGCTTGATGCACTTTTAAACTACACAACAGCTTTAGGATATGGAACGACTGAAAAAAATATGAATTTTTGGCCGGCAAATATTCATTTAGTTGGAAAAGATATTTTAAGATTCCATGCTATTTATTGGCCAGCATTTTTAATGAGCTTAAATTTACCTCTACCAAAACATATTGCTGCTCATGGATGGTGGACTAGAGATGGTGAAAAAATGAGTAAATCAAAAGGAAATGTAGTAAATCCAAAAGAGGTAGCAGATGCTTATGGATTAGATGCATTTAGATATTTCCTTTTAAGAGAAGTTCCTTTTGGGCAAGATGGAGATTTTTCACAAAAAGCACTACTAGATAGAATAAACTCTGATTTAGGAAATGATTTAGGAAATTTACTAAATAGAATTATGGGAATGAGTGGCAAATATTTTGACTTTAGTGTAAGCTCAAAAGATGTTCTTAAATTCCATAAAAAAGAGCTTGATGAAGTAAATAGTATTGTATCGACACTAGAAAACTATATTTATAATATGCAAATAAATAGATACCTAGAAGAGATTTGGAAAATCTTAACTATTGGAAACAAAGCTATAAATGACTATGAACCATGGAATTTAATAAAAGATGGTAAAAACGATGAAGCTATGGCTTTAGTTGCTCTAATTACAAACATTATGGCAAAAGTTGCTCTACTTCTTGATAGTGTAATGCCACATAAAATAAAAGATATTGCAACTTGTTTAGGTATTGAAATATCAACTCAAAATTATAATAAATTAATATTAAATAATGAACTTTTAAGTGATGTAAAAATAACAAAAATAGATGCCCTATTTCCAAGAGTTGAAGATATTTTACTAGCACAACCAGATGTTTCAGATATTACAGTTTTACAAAAAGATGAAAGTAAATATGAATCAAAAGTTGAGCCTGAAGCTCTTGATTTAGGAGATTTAAATCTTATAACTATTGATAAATTCTTTGAAACAACTATTAAAGTTGGAACTATCATAGAAGCTGTTGAAGTTCCAAAATCTTCAAAACTTCTAAAACTTCAAGTTGATTTAGGTGAAAATCGTCCAAGACAAGTTGTTGCAGGAATAAAAGAATTTTATAGTGCATCTGAACTTGTTGGAACTCAAGCTTGTGTTGTTGCAAACTTAAAACCTGCTAAACTAATGGGTCTTTTAAGTGAAGGAATGCTTTTAGCAGCAAAAGATGAAAATGGATTAAGCCTAATAAGACCTGAAAAACCTAAAAAAATTGGTACAAAAATAAGCTAGTGAAAATCTCTTCAATAGTTGATATAGTTGATGGAGAACTTCTAAACTCTCCATCTATCTCTTTTATAAACAATATAAGCAGTGATGCAAACAAAGTAAAAACTTCTGATATGTTTATTGCAAAAAATATTGAAGATTTAAAAATAGCTTTACAAAATGGAGCTTATGCAGTTATATTTGAAAAAGATTTTGAAGTAATTGATAATGAAATTGCTTTTATAAAAGTAAAAAATCTAGAATTAGCTTTATTAAAAATAGTAAGATATAAACTATCTACTCTAAAAATTAAATCCTATTTTTGTACTGATGAAACTTTTGATATGTTAAAGTTATATCAAAACAATCATACAAAACCTATTTTTCTAATCTCTAAAAATATAGAAAAAGCATTTAAATTTATTGATGATATTAAAGATGGTGATATTTTAATATCAAAAAATAAGAAACTTTTAGAGAGCATCTATCCAGATATCAAAGAGTTTGAGAAAAAATTAGATGAAAATAGTATAAAAAATCTAATAAAACACTCTTTATTTGAACTTAGTTTTTCATACAAGGATATATACTTTTCAAAATTAAGATTATCTAAAATATATTTGAATAGTTTTTTGAATATTTATGATTTTTTTAAAGGAAATATTGATATTTCAAAACTAAAACTATATTCAAACTTTAAAGCAATATTTATTGATAAAGATTTTCAACCAATAGAGAGTGGGAAAAGTGATAGTTTTATAATTTGCCAAACAAATAAAAATTTAATTCCTATAGAAATTACATATCTAAAAAATGAATTTAAATATGCAAAAACTATATTTGTTTCAAAATATAAAATATCTTTTTTAGATGAAAAAGAACAGATAATTATAAATAATATAGAAGATTTAAAAAATATTTTAAAAAATTTGAAATTTAACTGTGTTTATTTAATAGGTTTTACAAACCAAGAGAGTTTTGAATTTCTACAAAACTCTCAAAAATTACAAGCTCTATTTTAATATATTTTTCCAAATGAACTAATAACTTTTCCTAAAATATTTAGTTCATCTTTTTTTAAAATTTGAACAGGATAATCTTTATTGTCAGAAATAATATCTAAAAGTCCATCTACTCTTTTTTGGACTCTTTTTACAAAAAGACCATGATTTGTTGTAAAGGCATAGATTCCATCCCTACTTATATCATTTTTAGTTTTATCAACAAAAATTATATTATTTGAGTTTAGTGTAGGTTCCATTGAATCACCAACAACATTGATAGCATCTATATTTTTAAGATTTTCTTTTTCACCTAACATAGTTAAAAAACAATCAGGAAGCTCCAAACTTTCACAATAATCTTCACTATCATAAGCTCCACCTCCAGCACTTACATTTACCGTTGGATAATATTTTATCCAGTATCTATCAGTGCTATCTATTAAAGAGTTTGGATTTTGGTTATACAAAAGCCAATTTATTGAAATTTTTCTCTTTGCACAAAAATTTAAAATATTTGTATATGGAATTTTTCCTCTATTTTTCATTGTTGCAAAATTTGCTTGAGTTAAATCTAAAGCCTCAGCTAACTCTTTATCAAAAACTTTTTTTGTTTTACTATCAGTTTTTAAAATATTTTTTAACTTATTAAGAATATCTTCAACTATAAACATTTTATTCCTTTTTTTGAATTATTTTTGAAATTATATTACATTTTGAAATATTTTTCAACTATTTTTTTGCTTTTTTTTATATTTTTTTATAAAAAATAAGAAATATTCAATTTGTTATGAAATTTACTCATCTTTCAGAAAGTTTTATATTTTTTTGGATAAAATTTCGCATTAAAAATTAGAATAGGAATTTGAATTATGTCTAATATTAAAGACTCATTAGGTTTAGAAAACATTGGTACGATATTTAGAAATTCGGATGTCGATTTTTTAATCGATTTCGCAGTAAAAAACGAGAAAGCAAAAATCTCTTCAGCTGGTGCTTTAATGATTGATACAGGTATTTTTACAGGTAGAAGTCCAAAAGATAAGTTCTTTGTAAATCAAGACCCATCAAATAAATATATTGCTTGGGGAGATATAAATAGAAAAGTTTCAAAAGAGGTTTATGTTGATCTACTTGCAAACTCAAAAAAACAACTAAGCAATAAAGATATTTTTGTAACAGATGTTTTTTGTGGTTCTTCATTAGATTCAAGAAGAGCAGTAAGATTTATTACTGAAGTTGCTTGGCAAGCTCATTTTATTCAAAATATGTTTATCCTTCCTACAAAAGAGGAGCTTGAAAACTTTAAACCTGATTTTACAATTTACAATGCATGTAAAACTGTTGATATGGCTTATGTAAGTCATGGGTTACACTCAGAAGTTTATGTTATATTTAATGTGGAAGAGAATCAAGCTATTATTGGTGGGACTTGGTATGCTGGAGAGATGAAAAAAGGTGTGTTCTCTATGATGAACTACTGGCTTCCACTAGAAGGAAAACTTCCAATGCACTGTTCTGCAAATATTGGAAAAGATGGTGACACTGCACTATTCTTTGGACTTTCTGGAACAGGAAAAACTACGCTTTCAACAGATCCAAATAGAGCATTAATTGGTGATGATGAGCATGGTTGGGATGATAATGGAGTATTTAACTTTGAGGGTGGTTGTTATGCAAAAGTAATTAATCTAGACCCAGAAAGTGAACCTGAAATCTTTGGTGCTATTAAAAAAGGTGCTATTTTAGAAAATGTTGTTGCAGATGAAAATGGAGTTGTAGATTATTCTGATAAATCAAAAACAGAAAATACAAGAGTTTCTTACCCAATAGATCATATAGAAAATCACACTCCATCTATGAGAGGTGGGCATCCAAAAAATATTATATTCTTATGTGCTGATGCTTTTGGTGTTTTACCTCCAGTTGCTAAACTAGATAAACAACAAGCTATGTACTACTTCTTAAGTGGTTATACTGCAAAAGTAGCAGGAACTGAAAGAGGAATAAACGAGCCAATGGCAACTTTCTCTTCTTGTTTTGGAGAGGCATTTTTACCACTAAATCCAACTGTTTATGCTGAACTTTTAGGTAAAAAAATAGATGAACACAATGTAAATGTATTTTTAGTAAACACAGGATGGACAGGTGGTCCTTATGGTGTTGGAAAAAGAATGAGTATTAAAAATACAAGAGCTTGTATAAATGCTATTTTAGATGGTTCTATAAATGAATCTGAATTCCAAAATATGACAATATTTAATATACAAATTCCAAAAACACTAAAAGGCGTAGATACTCATGTATTAACTCCTAGATATACATGGTCTGACCCACTAGAGTATGACAAAGCAAAAAGAAAATTAGCAGAGATGTATATAGAAAACTTTAAAAAATATTTAACTCTTGAGAGTGAATATGATTTTACAGCTGCTGGTCCACAGTTATAATAAAATTTTGTTTTAGATAAGCAAAAAGCTAAGGATATAAATCCTTAGCTTTTTTTATATAGATATATTTATAATAAAATTTCTTTTTAATAAAGTACTATTTTATTTTACAGGTTTATCATCTGGTGTTACTATTATAGTTTCTAATACTGATGTTGCTATTTTTTACCCTTTCTTGTTTTTTTGTGGTATGAAAAACCAATAATTTGGTTTTAATTCTTCTAAATTTATATTAATGTTATTTTTAAAATATTTTTTTATATTTTCTTCATTATTTTTGTTATATGTCACAATCAAAAAACTACTATCAGTTTTTCCTATAATTATTAATCTATACCTTTTTAAGTCGAAGTTTCTGTAAAAAATAATATCTACTAAATAAGAAAGAATAGATATAAAAATAAGTATAGGGAAAGATATAGTAAATAAAATTTTCCTTATAATATTCCATCTTTTTATTTTTTCATTAAATTTTGAATTGTTATTAGATAATAAATGATATGGTAGTATTTTATATACCTCCTCAATATCTATTATTCTTATATTTATTTTATTTATATTACCTATGCGAAGAACTAATCTATCTTTATAAAATAATATCTTTCTTTTCTTATAAGAAAATACTAAAAATATAATCAAATAAACAAACATAATAATAATTAACACTATTGCATTTTTAAAACTATATACTCCTGTATCTTGTAAGCTTGCACCTAATAAAAACATAAAAACAATAATACTAATGCCAACTATAATTTCTGTAATTTTAAATATTAAAGTACTTTCATCATTTATCTCAAATAAAAATCCATCTTTATCTGATATTAGTTCTAGGTTTTTATCATTCATTTTATTTCTCTATATAAATTAATGTTTTTTAAAAAATTATAATAATTTATTGAATTTGCAAAATATTTGATTACTTTTAAATTTTGTAGTTTATTTATAGAAATTATATTAGCGAGATAGAAAAAGGTAATTAATACCTCTGTAAGTTTAAATTTAGTAAAAATCCCCATTTTTATCTTAATTCCCTTGTATAAATACTATTTTTATGCCTTGTGAAAATTCTATCAGAAACTTGTCACATTTTTGTCACAAGTCTCTCATACTATTTACAATTTAATTATTTTATAAATTAAAATTATTTTTATCCCTCTATTTGTATCTCTTCTAAAATCTCTAAACCAAAACCTTGAAGTCCTACAAAAGAGTGTTTTCCTCCACTTGTCATTAGCTTAATTTTTTTAATTTTTAAAGAGTTTAGTATTTGAGCCCCTATTCCATAGTTCTTTTCTAGTTCCTGATTTTTATTTGAGTTATTTAAAAATATTAAAACTCCACCTTTACTTTGTAAAAAGTTTATAGTTTTTAACATAGAATTTAGTTTATTATCATGTAAAAATATTTTAATATCAGGTCTTATTGTATGAAATTTTACATGATTTACATCTTCTTCTTTTCCAAAAAGAATAACTGTATGAATATTTTCAAGATGGTCTTTAAACTCTTTTTTTATAGCTTCCTTACCAAAGAATTCTATCTCATTACTAGAAACTTCACAAACTAAAGTTTCATTTGCAAGTCTATATTCAACTAAATCTGATATATAAATCTGTTTTAAATTATGTTTAGCAGCAAAAATATCTAAATCATCTCTTCTTGCCATTGTTCCATCTTCTTTTAGAATTTCACAAATAACAGCTTCACCTTTTAATCCAGCTAACTTACATAAATCAACACTTCCTTCTGTATGACCTGTTCGAACTAATACTCCACCATCTTTTGCAATAAGTGGAAATATATGCCCTGGTCTTACAAGTTCTGTAGCTTTAGATATTGGATTTGCTAAAATCTTAATAGTATTATCTCTTTCAATTGCACTAATTCCAGTAGCTGCATTTACATCATCAACCGAAACTGTAAAAGCTGTTTCATACGATGATGTATTATTTGAAACCATAGGAAAAAGTTCAAGCCTTTTTGCTGTTTCACTTGATACACTCACACAAACCAAACCTTTGGCATGAGTTACCATAAAATTTACAAGCTCTGGAGTACTCAATGCTGCTGAATATACTAAATCTCCCTCATTTTCTCTATCTTCATCATCTAGCATTATTACCATATTGCCTTTTTTTATCTCTTCTATTGCTTCTTTTACTCTTGTTATTGCATTCATATTTTCTCTTTTAAATTATATTTTTTGTGGATTATATCAAAAAAGCCCTTGTATATGGACTACTTATTCAAATGGCAAAATACTATTTTGCTCTTCATATTTTTTTAGTTTTTGAATTAGATTAATCTTTGCATCATCAAAGTTATTTGATGATGCACCTTTTAGTTCAATAGTTTTACTAGATAATTGTCTATTATTTTTATCTTTTACTTTAATATTTAAAATATTTTCAATAATAAAAAAACCAGATGGTCTAATCTTACTTTGATTTGAACTCAAATCTATCTCATAAATATTTTCACTATCTTTTTTTTCTACAACTTTGTATGATTTTTTGTTTAAGCTATTTTTGAAAACTTCTTTAAAAATTTCTGAATTATCATCACTTTTTATAAAAAAACTTATTTTTGAAATACTGCTTTTTATCTCTTCTTCTATTTTTTGAATAGTTTTTATATATCTATTTTCACTCATATTTTTATTTTGTAAACTCTCTAAAAGTTCTGCTTTGTTTAGATTAATATAAAATTTTTCTAAAAGATATTTATATTTTATATTTTTGTTTAAAATATCATCATTGCTTCTTTTTAAAATTTCATATTCATCATAAAGATTTGATATTTGACTATTTAAACTATTTATTAAATCACTCTTTTTTATACTAATCAAATAAAAAATCTCTTTTTGAAAACTATAAAAATCCTCTATTTTATAATCTTTAAAAGTTAATTTTTCACTCTTTGTATTTATATTAAAAATTGTAGTTTTAGAAACATACTCTCTATAATCTCTAAAAGATTTTAAACTTATCTCTTGATTTGATTGTATTGTTAGCATTAATCTTGAAGATAAATCATCTAAAGCATTTAAAATAGCCTCTTGTTTTGTATTCGCAACTCCAACTCCATAAAGCATATTTCCGTCATTTAAAGGTGGGTTTAAGTACCAAGAAGGATATTTTAAAGAGTTATTTTGTGAAATTTCATCTTTGTTTATTCCAAAACAAGCTACAAAAAAAATTGAAAAAAATATAGGAAATAAATATTTCATTTTTCAGCTTCTATTTGATTGTTTAATCTATTTCTTTCTTCAATTCTCTGTTTTATTCTAGTTATGGCTTCTATTACAGTTTTATTTGGTTTTAGTGTTAATTTATCAGATAAATCATAAAGTTCTTTTGCATTTTCATACTCTCCTAAACTCTCTTTTATAACACCTAAATTATACGAAGCAACATAACATTTATCATTTGTTGAATCCAAAAGTTTACTAAAGATCTCCATACTTCTATCCAACTCTCCAAGTTTCAAATACTCTAAACCATTTTCTAAAAGAAGATCTTGCTCTTTTGTATATGAAATATCAGGTTCATCAAAAAGCTCTAAATAGTAACTTTGCTTTGTAGGAGCAATATATGGCAAAAATTCATCTACAATACTCTTTGCAAAACTATCATAAACTACATTTTCTTGTGGCAACCCACCGCTTTCATCTGAACACTTTTTATAACTTCTATTTCTTGTGTAATTATTTGTATATATTACATCACCTTTTTGTACATCAATCATTGAAATATTTGCTATTAATGAATACTTTGCATTTGTACAAGCTACTCTATACTCTTGTGTATATTGACATTTTCTATCAACACATCTATATCTTGTTTCATAATAGTTATCTCTTTGTACATTTGCACTATCAATCTTTCCACTAATTAATGCTTGAGCACCTAAAAGTTCTCCTATTTCAACACTGTTTGTTTTATTTGCAAGTCCTGAATATTGAAATTTTTGTTCATTTAAAATATTTTCTCTATTATTTTTACTAATAACTGTAAAATATGATTTATCATCTACTTTTACACTATATATTGCTGATTCAATTTTTGTAGAAAGTCCTACATTGTCGTTTTCAAACTTTAAAACTGCAATCTTTTTTGTATTTGAAGCTCTATCAATAATAGCTGGTTTAGTACTATTTATAAGTACTTTTTGGCTACATCCAGAGATAAAAAAAACAACAAATATAAAAAAAAGTGATGATTTTAATCTCATAATCCTCTTAAAGCCTCTTTTGCATTTTGCTGTTGAGTTTTTGTATCTATTAAAGTATTATCTTTTGAAGAACAAGCACTAAAAAATATTGATAAAAAAATCAAAAAAATAGATAAATATCTCATATTCTTTTCCTATATTTTATCTAAAGAATCTAGTGCTTTTTGAACTTCACTATTGATTGTTTTTTCTATATTTGCTTTTGGAATTGCAACTAAAATATATATAAAATTATCATTTGGATTTTCCCAAGAACTTATTTGCTTTGACTCTTTTAAAGTCATAGATGAAGTTTGTCTTGATACCATAGTTACAACTCTTTCTATACTTTCACTCTCTTTTAATCCTGTTGAATTCATGTAGCTTTCAACTCTGTTTTTTACTTCTAGTTCTATATCATTTACTAAATTTGTTCTAGCATTTGCCAAAGCTTCTCTTCTACTAAAATCATGCCCTAGTTTTGACATAGGAGCAGATCCAACTGCAACAAATCTGTTCTCTTCACTATAATTCCCACAAGCCCAAAGTGGAGCTTTTGCTCCCGCAATTGTACATTCAGTTACAGCTATCTCATTTATATCTTGAGTTTTAGAACTACAAGAGACAAAAAAGATTGAAGCTAAAGAGATAAAAAAGATAGTTGAAGTTTTTTTAAAAATAGACATATTTTTCCTTAAGATTTTGATTTTAAAATAATAGTAGATATTTGTGAAAAAATAGTTAAATAAAATACTATTTTTTATATTTATCTACTTCATATTTTGAATATAGTAATAAATAGCTTCAATCTCCTCTTCAACCATAAAATATGTAGGCATGACATTTGCTTTATAGATTAATTTATCACAAACTTGATCTTTTTCAAATTTGAGATTATCATTTTTTTTCAAATTAACTTTTTTTGAAAAAACATCATACTCTATATATTTTATATCAGGAGCAATTAAAGAGCAAAAATACTCTTCTTGATTTTGAACATGCTTAAACTCAACAAGTTTTTTACCTCTTGCATCATCTCCATGACAGTTGTTACACCCTATTCCTCTAGGGTTGTTATATAACATTTTTCCATACTCATATTTAGTAATAAAAGAGTTATTAATATCCATATCATTTGGATTTTCTTCAGCAAATGAGTTTAAAATTATAAGTAGAGATAAAATAAGAATTTTCATTTTAATTCAAGCTCATTTTGATTTTTCAAAAACCAATATAGACTAAAAATTAATCCAGGAGTTTTTGCTTTTGTTTCATCAAAAATAAAACTATCCATATCATCTTTATTTAAAAAGTACAACTCTATTTGCTCATCATTTATTCCTCCACCGCTATGAAGCTTTTGGTTTTCACAAATTGTTGCAAAATATAGATGCTGTTTTGCTCCACTAATTCCTACATTTGTAAAAAAAGAGGTGATTTTTTTGATATCTTTTTTATCAACTTTATAACCACACTCCTCATCTATCTCTTCACTTACAATCTCTTCAAGAGTCATATTTTTATCTACAAGACCAGCACAAAGTTCATAAGTATAAGTGATATTTTTATCATTTAAATAGACAGGGACTCTAAACTGTTTTACAAATAAAAATGACTCTTTTTCTTTGTGATAAAGTAAAACAGCCACACTATCATGGCTTCTTACTGCTTCCCAGCTCTTTTTTATACCATTTAAAGTAAAGTTTACTTTTAAAGGTTTTATATAATTTGTCTCTTTTAGTGGACTGATTCTTAAATCTTCAATAATGTTATTCATAAAAATCCACTATTTAAAATTATCAAAAACCAAAGGAGCTTTTAAATCTAAACTTTTTAAATGTCTCATAACTGCTTGTAAATCATCAATATTTTTTCCAGTAACTCTTATTGTATCACCTTGATTTACAGCACTTACTTTTAGTTTCAAATTTTTAATCTCTGTTTGAATTCTTTTTGCTTCATCTTTTTCTATACTATCAATTATTTTATAGCTATATTTTCTATTTCCACCGCTACTATCCTCTTTTTTAAGCTCTTCAAGTGAATTTATACTTATATCTCTTTTATTCATTTTTGAAATCATAATATCAAGCATTGCATCAATTTTATTATCACTTGAAGAAATAAGAGTTAAAGTCTTTGCTCCAACATTTAAATCTATCTCTTTGCTTATACCTTTAAAATCGTATCTATTATCTATCTCTTTTTGTGCTTGAATAACTGCATTTTTCATCTCTTGCATATCAAGTTTTGCTGAAATATCTAGTGAATGTTCTTTTACTGCCATTTTTATTTTCTCCTTTTATTGATTATCTTTTAATATTGCATAAGCAAAAAGAACATATGCAATAATTTGTAAAGTTCCACCTATTGGTGTAATTGCACCTAAAATTGGAAGATTTAAAATTGTAAGAAGATATAAAGATATACTAAAAATAAGTGTTCCAATTAAAATTAATATTTGAGCAACTTTTAATTTTTTATTGTATGGTCTTAACATTGTCAAAACTGTTGCCATAAACAATCCAAAAGTGTTATAAAACTGATATTCAACGCCTGTATGAAATACTTTCAACATCTCTGCAGTTAAAATATTTTTTAATCCATGAGCTCCAAAAGCTCCAAAAGCTATTGCGCTTGCCATAAGTAAAGCTGTAATTGCTAAAAAAATTCTAGCTCGTCTATCAAAAATCATATCTATCTCTCTTCTTTAATTTGTATATCAACTTCCCAGAAAAACTCAATCCACATATCTGTCTCTTTTATATAAAAATCTGGTTTTATCAAAGCTGTTTTTTTATAAAAAAGTGTAGCCAATTTAAACTCTGTATTTGGAAATTTTTCATTTAATATTTTAAAAACTTCTATCATCGTTTTACCACTATCAACTATATCATCAATAATCAAAACTTTTTTATAAGATTTTAAGTCTGGAATATTAAAAATCTCTATACTATCTTTTTGATTTTTTCTATCATAAGATATTGAATTTATAGTAAAAACATTTCTTTGATTAAGTGCTTGTGACATAAGATGAGATAGAGTTAATCCACCTCTTGCAATACTTAAAAATGCATCCGCTTTAAAACTTTTAGAAATATCTACTAGTTTTTGAGTATCTTCTTTACACATTTCATAACTATAATATAGTTTATTCAAAAAAATATCCTTTATTTAAAAAAGATATATTAACAATTTATTGCTTATTTTGTGGTTTTGTGAGTTTCATAAATGCTTCTGGTAAATTATTCATTTAATTTATCTTTTAAATAAATTTATTTCTTATTTTGTTTTAATTTAATCTTTGAAGTTTTTAACTATTTAATTTAATCTCTAAAGGGTTTATAAAACTTTTCATGGGCAATTTCAAGCATTTGTTTATCTCCACTACTATCACCATAAGCATAGATATAATCAAAATTTTCTAAATCATAGAGTTCTTTAATACGATTTACTTTCTCAACTCCATAGCAGTTTTTACTTAGCAATTTTCCAGTTACAATATCATCTTTTATCTCTAGCTTTGTAGCAAGAAGTTCTAAACCATTTTTTTCGCACCAAGGTATAAGCCAACACTCAATAGAAGCTGAAACAACTACCATTTTATGACCTTGATTTTTATGCCAGTTTATTTTTTCTATAGCTTTTGGTCTTAATATTTTATCTATATGTACCAGTGAGTATTCATTTGCTACTTTTAAAAAAGCATCTTTGCTCATACCTTTAAAAAACCAAGATAGCATATATTGTTTGGCTTTGTAGTTTGGTATTAGCTTTAGTTTGTATAAAACAAGCATTGGAGATAAAACTACAAGACCTAGTAAAAATCTTCTATCCCCAACTACAAATCGAATAAACTTTAAAAGGCTATCATCTGTTGTTATAGTTCCGTCGAAGTCAAAGAGGGCTAGGGTCATTTTTAGTTAAATTATATATTTTATTTAAAATTAAATATATAAATATCATATATATTCCCCATGATGCTACTTGACCAATTTCCATGTACTCTGCTACCCAAGAATATAATCCCACAGTGTCACCAGGAGTTTTATCATTGATCATATACAAATCACTTTTTCGAATTAAAGGTAAAGGTTGGCTTGCTTCAGGAATAAGCGATACTAATCTCATTATAGGAATAGACAAAAGAAAGCCAAAAGCTATATAAAATTTATTCAACTTTTCCATACTACTTAAAAAGAAAATACAAAAGAATGGAAATGCTTGCCACAGGACTCTTTCCATATCACTTGCTGCAAGAAAAGCAAAAATAAAAAATAAAAATGCCAGCGAAAAAGAATACATATAAGAATCTTCCTTAATATTAATTATAAAATCTTTATAAGAAAAATTAATAAAGTATATTAATATAAAAGAACCAAATGTTAAAAATATTGCTACAAGATATCTTACAAAGTCTAATGGATTAGTTAAATGTGTATATCCCCATCCTAAAATTGTTTTTATGCTAGAACCTGGTTCAATATTTGAAAATCCATAATGCTTAATATAATAATTAATTATAAAACAAAAAATAATTGTAATAAATAAAAAAGTAAATTCTTTTTTATTTAATCCTTTCATATAAATTTTTGATTTTAAAAATATAGATATTAATAAAATCAATACGACTGGTAAAACTTGTTCCTTTACACCTACACCAAAAATTGCAATAATAAAAAATGTTTTATAATTCTTAAATATTAAACTTATAAACAATAATAAACTTATTGAAAGAGATAAACTGTCTACTAAATATGGATAGTTATTAAGTACTCTAAAAGATCCTAAATAATGAAAAATAAACCAAAAAATTACGAAAGATATATTTATTTTGTTAAAATTGAATATTTTAACAAATATGTATAAAATTAAATATACATTTAGAACATTAAAACTTAAATTCAAAATTCTAAAAGACATAAGCATATCCAAATTAAAAACATTACTAATCAAGTAGGCAATGTAAGGATAAAATGGTCGTTGATTAAATGGAAAAATCAAATCAAATGGGAGTGTTAGAAATTCCGTGTCAATCTGATAAAATAATATCAAGGATTGACAATGGAACAAGAGATAAACTTTGATTTCAATGAAATATTGAAAGAATTTAGAAGTGGT
>NZ_CFAFZJ010000013.1:0-64524 GCF_983172305.1 Arcobacter thermotolerans | reverse complement strand
GAGTATAGAAAATCAAATACTATAAACTCTGCTGATGACTTAAAAAACATAAAAGGATTTGGGGATACTATTATTGACAATATAAAAAAGGATATAAAAGTAAAATCTAATGCATCTAAAAAAGATGAAAAACCAAAAAGTGACGATATTAAAGATTCAAAGAAAACTAAAAACCCTAAATCTGACAATTAACCCTTTTTTATTACTTAGTAAGAGCAATTGGCTCTTACTAATCCCGTTTTATTTTTAAATCATTAATAAATTTTTCTTAGAAAACTAGACTTTTATGAACAAAAATTCATATTTATTTCCTGACTTCGTCGCTGGGTCACCCAAAGTCTTTTGATATTTCCTTTTCAATGATATTCAATAAAAATTTCTGTTCTTCATCCATTTGTAATAAAACTTTTTGTTTAACTCCTGAATCTGGCAATGTCACTTATATTTGGTAAATATTATGGATAATCTCTCTTGCTTTTTTTACACTGAATGGTGCTTCATATTTATTACTCCACCGATAAATTAAACTAATATTATGGATATTGTTGGTACAATTTCTAATGGAAAAATTAGATAAAAATGATGCAAGAAAAGTAGATTCAAAAACATTGCAATATCTTCGGGATAGAGCAATAAAATTAAGAGAGAGTGGTGTTAGTAATATTGAGACAGCTAGTATTTTAGGTTTATCAAAAATTACAACTTCAAGATGGTATAGTAAATACAAAAAAGATGGACAAAAAGCTCTTAAAGTTCAAAAAACAGGTAGACCAAAAAAGAGTGGTAAACGCCTTAGTGATGAACAAGAATCAAGAATTATTAGGATGCTAATAGATACAAGACCAGAACAGCTAAAATTTAAATTTGCACTTTGGACAAGGGAAGCAGTAAAACAATTGATTTTGAGAGAACTTGATGTTGATATGCCAATATCAACTGTTGGAGATTATTTAGCTAAATGGCAATTTAGATCTAAAAAGCCAATTAAAAGAGCTTATGAGAGAAAAGATAGTGCTACAAAAGCTTGGCTTGAAATAGAGTACCCAAAGATAAAAAAAGAAGCAAAAATAAATAATGCTGATGTTTGGTGGGCAGATGAAACAGCTTGTGTTTCATTGCCAAGTAATCTAAAAGGATATGCACCAATAGGAAGTAAAATAAAACCAATATTAACTCATACAGCTAAAAAATTTAAAGTTAATATGATAAGTGCTATTACTAATACAGGTAAATCAATGTTTGCACTTTATGATGATTCAATAGCTACTGATAATTTTATAGATTTTTTAGAAAAAGTAATAAAGTCAAATGATAAAAAAGTATTTATGATAGTAGATAACCTAAGAGTACATCATGCTAAAAAAGTAAAAGAGTGGGAAGAAGAGAATAAAAATAAAATAAAACTATTTTATCTACCACCATACTCTCCTGAATTTAACCCAGATGAATATTTAAATCAAGATTATAAGAGTAATGTACATAAAAATGGTCTGCCAAAGAATCAAAAAGAGTTAAAAGAAAATACGCAAAATTATATGGAGAGTTTACAAAAAAATCCACAAAAAGTTGCAAATTTCTTTTTACATCCAAGTGTTAAATATACTAGTTGATAATATTAACTCTGTTTATTGGAGGAGTAATATTAGTAGAATAAAGATTAATTTTCATGATGAGCAAACTGTAATTATAGAAGCTATTACAACAAAAGATGTTATAACAACAACTCTAGAAAATCTTCTTTATATATTGTATTTTATTCTTCCAATAATTTTAGTTTTTGCAGTTATTGGTGGAAACTTTATAATTTATAAATCATTTTCTCTTTTTCAAAATATTTTAGAAAAATTAAAACAGATAAATGCAAATGATTTGTCATCAAGATTGAAAACAACTGATACTAAAGATGAAATTTCTGAATTAATAAATGAGATAAACAATCTTTTATCTAGACTTGAAAACTCATTCGAAAAAATTTCTCAGTTTAGTTCAGACGCTTCTCATGAACTAAAAACTCCACTTACTATAATAAAAGGTGAATTAGAAATTGCATTAAGAAAAGATAGAAGTGTAGAAAATTACAAAGAGACTATAAATAGATCATTATGCGAACTTTCAGGAATCGAGCAGACAATAAATGATCTGTTGTTTTTAGCCAAAAATGAAAATGAGATTATTATAGATAAAAAAGATAATTTCTATTTAGATGAAATTGTAGATGAATCAATAAATGAGCTAAAAAATTTTGCAAAACTTCATAAAGTTGAGATAGTTTTTGAGGTTGAAGATAATTTAGAGTTTTTTGGTTTTTCAAATTTATTAAAAATTGCAATAAAAAATGTTTTAAAAAATGCTATTCAATTTAGTTTTGAAAATTCAAAAGTTATAGTAAAAATATTTGAAAAAGATAATTTACTAAACATTTCAATAAAAGATTTTGGAATAGGAATTCCACTAAATGAACAAGAAAAAATATTTGATAAATTTTATAGAACAGATAAAAGTAGAAATAAAAATTCAGGTGGTACAGGACTTGGAATGTCAATTCTAAAAAAAATAGTAGATATTCACAAAGGAGAAATAACTATAAAAAGTGAAGAGAATAAAGAGACAACAATAACTTTATCTTTTAATAATAAATAAAGAACTACTCTTTTTCAATATTAAAATTTATATCAATAGAAATTAATTCATATTTAGATAATATTGCAACCAAGTTGCAAACAAAGGTTAATATGAATTTAATACAAATAGAGAATTTATCTTACTCATATTCTAATACAAAAGCTTTGGAAAATATAAATCTTGAAATTAAAAGTGATGATTTTTTAGCTATTATTGGACCAAATGGTGGTGGAAAATCTACTCTTTTTAAACTTATTTTAGAGTTACTTCCTCTTCAAAGTGGAAGATTAATAAAAAATATAAAAAATAGTGAAGTTGGTTATGTCCCACAAAATACAAATTTAAATATTGATTTTCCAATTACTTCTTTGGAAGTAGTTTTAATGGGTCATATAAGTTCTAAAAAAAGATTATTTGGTTACTCAAAAGATGAAATATCTTGTGCTTTAGAGTCTTTAAATCAAGTTGGGATGAAAGATTATGCAAATAAAAAGATAGGTGATTTAAGTGGAGGTCAAAGACAAAGAGTCTTTATAGCACGTGCACTTTGTTCAAATCCAAAAATTATGCTTTTGGATGAGCCAACTGCAAGTATTGACGTGCAAGGACAACAAGAGATTTATGAACTTTTAAGAGAGTTAAATAAATCTATTTGTATTGTTGTTGTAAGTCATGATTTATCAATTCTTTTAAATTATGCAAAAAATGTAGCTCATATAAATAGAAGTTTGGTTTATCACAGCCTTGCTGAAGTTCAAAAAAATGTTACTTTAGCGGATGATCATTTGTGTGAAGTAGAACTTTTATCAGCATTGGGTAAAACACAAATTTGCTGTAACCATGTACACTAAAAAGGTAAAAATATAATGTTTGAAATTTTACAATATGATTTTATTCAAAATGCTTTGCTAGCTGGAATTTTAATCTCAATAGCAGCTGGAATAATTGGAACTTTGGTTGTGGTAAATAAGATTACTTTTTTAACAGGTGGAATTGCTCATAGCGCTTATGGAGGAATAGGAATAGCTATATTTCTAGGAATCCCAGTTTTATTTGGAGCGACAATCTTTTCAGTTCTAACTGCAATAATAATTGCTATTATTACTTTGAAAAATAGAAGCAGAATAGATGCCATCATAGGTATGATGTGGGCAAGTGGAATGGCTATTGGAATTATATTTGTGGATTTAACTCCAGGATACAATGTAGATTTAATGAGCTATTTGTTTGGAAGTATTATCGCTGTTTCAAGTGAAGATATAATTTATATGACTCTTTTAGATATTTTTATTATAGCAATTGTTGTATATTTTTATAAAGAGATTTTATCTGTATCTTATGATAGTGAATTTGCAAGTTTAAGAGGTATAAATGTAAAGTTTTTTTATACACTAATTTTAATCTTATCAGCACTTTGCGTAGTTGCTGCTATAAAAGCAGTTGGGCTTATTTTAGTAATTGCACTTCTTACAATTCCAACATATTTAGCTGAAACTTTTGCTACAAAACTATCTTCTATGATGATTATTAGTTCAATTTTAGCTACAATGTTTACAATATCTGGTCTTGTGGTCTCATATTTTTATGATATAAGTTCGGGAGCAAGTATAATAATGGTCGCAGTTGTTGCTTTAGGAGTTGTAAAGCTAATAAAATATAAAAAATAAAAAATAAAAAAGAAAGAACGGAAAAACCAATGAAAAAAATAGATGAAAAAATAAAACAAGGTGTTGTAAACACTTTAAGAGTAAATAGAGTTAGTGAACCTGGAATTTATCTGATTAGTGGAGATGAAACGGAAGTTTTATTACCAAATGCTTATGTAAAAAAGGATATGGCAATTGATAGTTTACTTGATGTTTTTATCTACACAGATAGCGAAGATAGATTAGTTGCTACTACTTTAAAACCATATTTGTATTTAAATGAGTTTGCATATTTAAAGATTGTTGATAGTGCAAAATTTGGTTATTTTGTTGATATTGGTTTACCAAAAGATTTGTTGGTTCCAAAAAATAGACAAAAAGGAACTTATAATATTGGTTCATATAAAGTTTTACAAATGCAATTTGATGAAAGAACAAGTAGATTAATAGCTAGTGAAAAATACATACTAGAAGAAGAGCCAAAAAATCTAAAACAAGGTGATGAAGTAGAGATTATTTTATATTCAAAAACTCCACTAGGATTTAAAGTTATTGTAAATAATAGTTACGAGGGTATGATTTTCCACTCTGAAATTTTTGAGAATTTAAAAATAGGTGATAAAAAAAGAGCCTATATAAAAAATTTAAGAGAAGATAAAAAATTAGATATTTCATTACAAAAAATAGGTGAAAAAGTAGATTCTAATAAAGTTTTAGAGATTTTAAAAGCAAATGGTGGAGTTTTGAATTTTACCTATAAAAGTGATGCTGAAGATATAAAAAATATATTTGCTATGAGTAAAAAAGCTTTTAAAGCAACTTTGACAAAGCTAATTGATGAGAAAAAAATAAACTTGGAAAATGATAGAATTTGTTTGATTTGAATTAAGACAAATCTTATCCTAATTGAATATAATTTCAGTTAAATATCTTAAATAAGATTTTTTGATTGATTGAAATTTATATAAAAAGGAAATAAAATGGCAACAGTAAAATTTAAAGGTGAATTAGAAGTAAATTTAAGTGGAACAGAGTTAAATGTTGGAGATATAGCTCCTGTTGTAACTGGTGTTGGAGCAGATTTAAGTGATATTACTATTGGTGGACAACGAGGAATGGCTCAAGTTATTATTGCAGTTCCATCTCTTGATACTGGTGTTTGTGCAGCAGAAGCTAGAAGATTTAATGTTGAAGCTTCAAAATTAGATCATGTAGAAGTTGTTATTGTATCTATGGATTTACCATTTGCTATGAAAAGATTTTGTACAACTGAAGGGATTGAAAACCTAAAAGTTGCATCTGATTTTAGAGCAAAAGCATTTGCAAAATCTTATGGTGTTTTACAAGCGAATGGTCCTTTAGCAGGACTTACTGCAAGAGCTGTATTTATAGTAAATCCATCTGGGAAAATTACATATAAAGAGATTGTTCCTGAAATAACTCAAGAACCAAATTATGATGCTGTTTTAAAGGCAATAGCTGAAGCATCTTCTACTTCTTGTTGTGGAAGTTGTCACTAAAAAACTTTTTTAGGTAAGAATTTCTTACCTAAAATACTCTTTTTTTATCTACTATTAATTAAAAAGCTGTATCATTATTTAAATCTCTAAAGAAAGGGTTAGCTATGAAAAAAATAATTAAAACTATATTTGTCTTAATGTTGAGTTTCTCATTTTCAAATGCTTCATTGGTAGAAGATGGTTATATTGAGCTTGAAAAAGGAAATGTTTTAGAAGCTGCAAATATATTTAAAGTTTCATGTGAAAAAGGTGCATTTGCTGGATGTTATAATCTAGGTTTAATGTATTTTAAAGGTGAACATATAGCCAAAAACTATACAAAAGCAGAAGAGTATTTTTCAAAAGCTTGTGTGCAAGGTCATCAAAATGCTTGTTATAATTTAGCAAATATGTATGAAAAAGGTTTAGGTGTAGAAAAAGATAACTTTAAAGCTGTTGATTTATATATAAAAACTTGTAAAAATGGTGTAAGCTCTTCTTGTTTTAATTTAGCAATTATGTATAAAAATGGAAATGGAGTGGAAAAAGATGATTTTAGAGCAGTTGATTTTTATACAAAAGCTTGTGAAATGAATCATCAAAAAGCTTGCTATAATCTTGGGGTTATGTATCTTGAAGGTGATTTTTTAGCTATAAATAAAACAAAAGCAAAAGAGTATTTTGAAAAATCTTGTGAGCTTGGATATAGCAATGCATGCAAAGAGCTAGGAAAACTTTGAATTATTGTTTGAAATCAAGCTAATTTATAAAAAAAATAGTTAAAATCTCTTAATTTATATTAGGAGATTTTAATGACTTCGTGGTACAAAAAGTTTGCTTCGCAACCACATCAACCATTTTTTACAAATGGGGTAATATTTTTTATACTTTTCATAACTCTATTTGCTTTTGCTTATTCAAATAGTATAAAATTGGATACATCAATTTTAACATATCATGCATATGCTCTTATTTTTGTAGTATTTATTCAGTTCTTTTTAGGGTTTTTATTTGTTGTTTTTCCAAAATTTTTGATGCAAAGTGAAATAGCTTCAAAAGATTATATGGGACAATTTTTTCTATATTTTATATCTAGTTTAGGTATTTTACTTTCGCTTATTTTTTACTCACAAATTACTATTTTATTTCAACTTCTAATGCTTTTTGCTCAAATTTTGAGTTTTAGACTTCTTTATAGTATTCATAAAAAAAGTATTATGAAAGACAAAAATGATACAAAATGGGTTTTAATGGCATTTAGTACAGGAATCGTTTCTCATTTTTTATATATAGTTTCAGAATTTGATTTTGATTCATCTTATTTTGTTTCAAAAATTTCTATAAATAGTGGATTTTATCTATTTTTATTTATGATTATTTTTATAATTTCTCAAAGAATGATTCCATTTTTTACAAGAGTTATGGTTCCTGAATATATTATAAATAAGAGTCCAAAGCTTTTAGATACTATATTTTTTCTGCTTCTTTTAAAAGTTATTTTACTATCTTTTGATAATCCAAAACTAAATCTTTTTGCAGATATTCCTATCTTCTTATTTATTTTAAAAGAGTTAGTTCGTTGGAAAATGCCAACATTTAGAACACCACCAATAGTTTGGATTTTGCATCTTGGTTTATATTGGATTGTTGTAGCATTTTTTATATCTATTGTTGAGGGCATTTTTTCTTTTATTTATCCAAAATTCTATTTTGAAAAAGTTGTAATTCATACTTTAGCTATTGGATATTTTGTTACGGTTTTAATAGGATTTGGTACTAGAGTAGTTCTTGGTCACTCTGGAAGAAAAATAGAGACAAAACTTTTCGCACTTTTTATATTTATAAGTGTTCAGATTTTAGCTTTAGTTAGGATATTTGCATCTATTTGTGTTAATTTTGGATTTAACTATATTGTTTTTATAGAGCTAAGTGCTATTTTGTTGATATTAGCACTAATTATTTGGTCTTTTAAATATGTTGTTATTTTATTAGAAAATGATAAAAAACCAGAAATAGTAGTTCAAAAAGTAGATGAAAATAAAAAAGAGGAATTTAAGCCAAAATGGAAAGTATAAATATTTTGTTTTCAAGGTTTTTGCCTTGAAAACAATATTTTTTATGGTTTAATAGTTGATAATCCAACACTAAGCCACGACTGCATTCCACCTCTGTACCATTTCATTTTTTCTTGAGGATAACCAATAGCTATTAACTCTTTCATAGCTTCAGGAGATTGTCCACACCAAATTCCATTACAAAACATTAAAAGAGTTTTTGCATTTGTAAAGTCATATTTTCCATTTTTTTCAACTACTCCAAAAGTCTCTAAAGCCTCAGCAAACTCATCTGGGTATTGAGATTTTTTTGTATAAACATATGGAACATTTATCGCCGTTGCAATAGTTTCATGGTTATACCAGTTTTCAGTTCTACTATCAATTAAAAGAAGATTTTTATCTGTTTTTGATTTCTCTATAAACTCTAAAACTTCTAACTCCCCATAAGTATCTATTTTATCTGATGCTTTTATTGGAGCAATTTTTCCAAAATATGTTACAAAACTTCTTTTGCAATTTTCATCTACAGTTGGAGCTGCTTCGTGTTTCCCACCAAAAATATCTTTTGGGTCAAATGCTACAGTTTCACACTCCTTTGGTTTAGCTTCCCTTTTTATAGTTGTTTTTTTACCATTTTCTAAAGTTACTTCAACTCCAGAACTTTGTAAATCAGCACTTAGTAGAGAAGTGGCTACAAGCAAACTTCCTAAAATTATTTTAAACATAAACTCTCCTTGTTTTAAAATTGTATGGAGTTTGATTTTATCAAAAACTTTTAAAAATGACAACTATCAGGGACTTAAGTGAAATTTAGGTAAAATCTATGCCATTTTAGTAACACAATTAGGATTATTTATGAGTGAAAAGTACGAACCATCAAAGATAGAAGATAGTTTTTATAAAATTTGGGAAGATAGAGGTTATTTTGAGATTGATGGAAACAGATCAATTCAAGAGCCAAATAAAAATTTTGCAATTATGATGCCACCTCCAAATGTAACAGGAAGCTTACATATTGGACATGCACTTACATTTACATTGCAAGATATTATTACAAGATATAAAAGAATGGATGGGTATAAAACTCTTTGGCAACCAGGAACTGACCACGCTGGAATTGCAACTCAAAATGTTGTTGAAAAACAACTTTTAAAAGAGGGCACTACAAAAGAGGCTTTAGGAAGAGAAAAATTTTTAGAAAGAGTTTGGAAGTGGAAAGAGTTTAGTGGTGGAACAATAGTTCATCAAATGAGAAAACTAGGAGTTAGTCCTGCTTGGTCAAGAGAGCGATTTACTATGGATGAGGGTTTAAAAGAGGCTGTAAAAGAGGCTTTTGTTAAACTTTATGATGAGGGTATGATTACTCAAAACAACTATATGGTAAATTGGTGTACTCATGATGGAGCTTTAAGTGACATTGAGGTTGAACACGAAGAGGTAAATGGTAAGTTCTATCATATGAACTATCACTTTGCAGATGGAAGTGGCTTTGTAACAGTTGCAACAACAAGACCTGAAACATACTTTGGTGATACAGCTATAATGGTTCATCCAGATGATGAGAGATACACAAATATTGTAGGACGTGAGGTAGTTTTACCTTTAACAAATAGAAAAATAAAAGTAATTACAGATTCTCATGTTGATATGAGTTTTGGAACAGGTGTTGTAAAAGTAACTCCAGCTCACGATACAAATGACTATGAAGTAGGGCTTAGACATAATCTAGAGTTTATAAAATGCTTTGATGAAAAAGGTATTTTAAATGATTATTGTGGAGAGTTTAAAGGTTTAGAGCGATTAGAAGCTAGACCTTTGATTGTTAAAAAACTACAAGATGAGGGATTTATTGTAAAAATTGAAGAGCATATTCATCAAGTAGGGCATTGCTATAGATGTAAAAATATAGTTGAACCATATATTTCAAAACAGTGGTTTGTAAAAAAAGAGGTTGCTAAAAAATCAATTGAAAAAACTTATGCAGGAGAAGCAAAATTTCATCCAAGTCACTGGTTAAACTCATATAGAGCTTGGATGGATGAGTTAAGAGATTGGTGTATTTCAAGACAACTTTGGTGGGGACATAGAATTCCAGTATTCTATTGCGATAGCTGTAATCACCAATGGGCTACAAAAGAGGATGAGCCAAAGATGTGTCCAAAATGTGGTAAAGAGCATATTCATCAAGACCCAGATGTTTTAGATACTTGGTTTAGTAGTGCTTTATGGGCATTTTCACCACTTGGTTGGGGAAATAATGGTCAAATGCAAAAAACATTTGGTGCAAACGATTTAAAAGATTTTTATCCAAACTCACTTTTAATTACTGGATTTGACATTATGTTCTTCTGGGTTGCTAGAATGATGATGATGGGTGAACATTTTATGGGACAACTTCCATTTAAAGATATTTATATGCACGCATTAGTTCGAGATGAGCATGGTGCAAAAATGAGTAAATCAAAAGGAAATGTAATAGATCCTCTTGATATGGTTGAAACTCATAGTGCTGATATTATTAGATTTACTTTAGCATATCTTGCAATTCAAGGAAGAGATATAAAACTTGGTGAAAAAAATCTTGAGCAGTTTAGAAACTTTACAAATAAACTTTATAATGCTTCAAACTTTTTAACACTAAATGTTGATACATTCCTTGATTTAAAAGATATTGAAATCAAAACACCACTTGGACTTTATATGCAAAGCAAACTTAGCCATGCTGTTGATGAGGTTAGAAATTCACTTGATAGTTATAAGTTTAATGAAGCAGCAAGTACACTTTATAGATTTGTTTGGATGGAGTTTTGTGATTGGGGAATTGAGTACTCAAAAGCTTCTAAAGAGTCTATTGTAGAACTAGGTAGCTTATTTAAAGAGACATTAAAAATGGTTAGTCCATTTATGCCTTTCATTTCAGACTATTTATATCACAAATTAAGTGGAACAACACTTGAAAATGGTGATTCATTAATGATTATGAACTTTCCAAAAGATATTAAAAAAGATGAAAATATTGAAAATATGTTCTCTATTATTGAAGAGGCTATTATAAGTATAAGAAGAGCTAAAACTCTAATTGATATGGGTAACTCTAAAATCGAAAAAGCATATCTAAAACTTGATGTTAAAATTGATACAGATGTTGCAAAACCATTTATTGAAAAATTAGCAAAAGTTGAAAATATTGAGTTTGTAAATTCAAAAGTTGAAAACTCTATAACAGATGTTTCAAACAATCTTGAGGTTTATATTCCAACAAGTGCAATTGATATGAAACCAATTATTGAAAAGCTTGAAAAACAACAAGAGAAAGCACAAAAAGAGTTTGATAAGTTAAATGGTATGTTATCAAATGAAAGATTCGTTGCAAATGCACCTGCAAATGTAATAGAAGAGAATAAAAAAGCTCTTGAAGAAGTAAAAACAAGGTTAGATAAAATAGAGGCTGAGCTTAAAAGTTTGGCTTAAAATTTATAGGGAAAAAAGAAACATAAAATGAAAAATTTGATTTTAGGAGTAGTATTAATATTGACTTTAGCATCTTGTGCAAAAGTTCAATACACACCAGAACAAGCAGGAAAAGATTATGCTAAATTACTTGTTTTAGCATCTCAAGGAGATTCTAATGCTCAAAATAGCATAGGAGTTATACAAGAAAAACTTGGAAACTATGATATAGCTGTTAGTTATTATGAAGAATCTGTAAAGCTTGATAATGAAGTTGCACAGTACAATCTTGCAGTTTTATATGATGAAGGTAAATTTATAAAACAAGATTATAATAAAGCTTTTGAATTATATAAAAAATCTGTAGATAAAGGGTATCCTTATGCAGAAAATAATTTAGCTATGATGTATTATAGAGGAAAAGGGATTACTCAAGATTATAATAAAGCTTTTGAATTATTAGAAAAATCAGCAAATCAAGGACTCTCAATAGCTCAATATAATTTTGGAGTTGTGTATGATAATGGTAGAGGGGTAAAACAAGATTATAAAAAAGCTATTGAGTGGTATGAAAAATCAGCAAATCAAGGAAATACAAAAGCTCAATTTAATCTTGGAATTATGTATGCAAATGGTCAAGGTGTAATACAAGATAAAAAAAGAGCAAAAGAGTATTTTAGAAAAGCTTGTGATGGTGGAGACCAAAAAGGTTGTGATAATTATAAAATTTTAAATCAACAAGGGTATTAAAATTTTAGTACGGAACTGAGACTTTAGTCTCAGCTTAAAGCAAAATCTTGCGATAGCAAGTGTTGAGAAAGAGAGTGCTAAAGCACAAGAATCCCAGCTATATTATCAAAGAAACATTTGATAGGCTTGGACTTGTGTTTTAGCACTCTCTTTGAGAAAAGTCCAAGTTCTGAAATAAATAAACCAAAAAACTAACATTAATTCATTTTCATTTAATACCAAATAAAAACTAAATTTAGTACAATATCTAAAATAGTTAAAGGATTTAAAATGAATCTAAGTAGTGATATAAAACCAATCTCTTATCTAAAATCAAAAACAGCAGAAGTTATAAATGAAGCAAATGAAAATAAAAGAGCAATAATCATAACTCAAAATGGTGAAGCAAAAGTCGTAATCCAAGATATAAAATCTTATGAAAATATGCAAAATTCAATAAATCTGTTAAAACTTATTGTTCAAAGTGAGAATGATATAGAAAATGGTGATATTATAAATCAAGAAGAGATGTTTGAAAATTTAGAAAAAAAACTTTTTGAGTAAATATGAAAAATTTTGAAGTTTTATGGACAAAAAGTGCCAAATATGATTTGGAATTGATTGTTGAATATATCAAATTAGATAGTTTTGCTACTGCTAGAGAGATATTTTTTGGTATAAAAAAAGAGTGTGAAAGTTTATACTATTTTCCTAAAAGAAAAAGAGTGGTTGTAGAACTGGCTCAAATAGGAATTTTGAAATATAGAGAGCTTATATATAAAAGGTGGAGAGTTATATTTAAAATAGAAAAGCAAAAAGTTTATATTCTTTTAGTAGTTGATTGTAGTAGAAACTTAGAAGATATACTGTTTCAAAGGCTAATAAAATAGAGTAAAAATAACCTTGACAATTATCCTTTAATATTATACAATTCTTAAAATTAGTTAAAGGATTGAATATGATTATAAAAAATTCGAAAATTGAACTATATTCAAGTTCACAAAGTATAAACAAACACTCATCATATACTAGTTTACAGCTACATTATGGAGCAAAAGATGAAAACAGTCAAAGCGAAAATCAAGCTTTTAAGCTAGATATTAGCCAACAATTTAGCACTATTTCAAGTTCAAGTAAAATAGCATTTAGTAGTGAAGATATGCTAAGCCCTGAAGATAGGATAAAAAAGATGATTATTGAAAGACTTTTAGAACGACTTACAAATAAAGATAAAGTATCTTTATATCCACAGCAAAAAAGTGTAAATATGGAATTTTCTCAAAATAAAACTCAAAGTTCAACATCTTCATTTTTAAGTGCAATTTTCAAAAACCCATACAAAAATGATGAAAATCAAAACCAAGAGTTAAAGGCTATGGTTTTTACAAATACACAAGAGTATTATCAAAAAGAGAGTATTGATTTTGGTGCAAAAGTTAAATTTAATACTCCGAATAAAAGTTATGAGATGAGTTTGGATATATCTTTTTCAAAAGAGTTTTATGAGAAAACATCTACAAGGCTGGTAATTGGTGATGAGAAATTTATTGATCCATTGGTTGTAAATTTTGGTGAAGATATAAATCCATTTGATAATATAAGTAGCCTAAAATTTGCATTTGATTTGGATAGTGATGGAAAAGATGAGCTAATACCATATCTAAAAGCAGGTGCTGGATACTTAGTGCTTGATAAAAATCTAAATGGAAAAATAGATAGTGGAAAAGAGCTTTTTGGACCACAAACAGGAGATGGTTTTAAAGAGTTGGCAAAATATGATAGTGATAAAAATGGTTTTATAGATGAAGCAGATGAAGTATTTTCTAAACTTAAAATATGGAGTTTTGATGAGGCTGGAAATAGCTCTTTAATCTCTCTTTTAGATGCAAATATAGGTGCAATATACTTAAGTGATGTTCAAAGTGGCTTTAAGTACAAAGATGCAATTAATAGCACTTTGGCACAACAACAAAGCAACGGAGTATTTATAAAAGAGGATGGAAGCGGTTTAGGAGTTGTAAACTCTATAAATATAGTAGTATAATCTTAAAAAAGATTATACTACTTTAGCTCTTGTAGAGTTTTTATAAGTCTGTTTGAAATCTCAACTAAAGAGTTTGAGCTATCTTGTGTTTTTTGGGCTTCTGTTAGAGTATTTTGTGTACTTAAAACAACATCTCTCATATTTTTTGTAACTTCATTTAAACTTTCTGAGCCATCTTTTGCATTTTGTGAAACTATAGAAGAGTTCTGTTTTTGCTCACTCATAGAGTGTGAAATCTCTTTTGAAATAGTGCTAATATCAGATATTGTATCATCTATTTCATGAATAGAGTCAAGTGAATTTTTAACCAAATTTTGAATGAGCGCAATTCTTTCTGTTATATTTTTTGCAGCATCATTCGACCTTGAAGCTAAATTTCTTACTTCTTGAGCAACAACTGCAAAACCTTTTCCAGCTTCTCCTGCTGTTGCTGCTTCAACTGCTGCATTTAGACTTAAAATATTTGTTTGAAATGCTATTTGAGAGATTATATTTACTGTTTCACCTATTTTCTGACTCTCTTCATTTAATTTTACCATTGCAGTTGCTGTCTGTTTTGATTGAACAGTTGCCTCTTGAGCTATTTCTTCATTTTTTGAAGTTTTTGAAGAGATATCTACAATTGCTTGTTGCATCTCATCTATTTTGTTTGATAAATCTTGAATTAAAGAGTTGATATTTTGTGAAGAGTTTGTCGCATTTTGAGAGTTTTCATTTGAAAATTTTGCATCTTTTAACATATTTATTGAAGTAGTTAAAAGAGTATTTAAAGAGTTAGAAAACTCTTTTATCTCTCTTTCTATATCCATCATAGTATTTGTTTTAGTTGTAATATCTGTAGCATATTTTACAACTCTAAAAGCTTTACCATCCATATCTAATATTGGGTTGTAACTAGCTTGTATCCAAATATGTTTTCCATTTTTTCCTACTCTTAAATACTCTCCACTATCAAACTCTCCGCGATTTAGTTTTCTCCAAAACTCTTTGTATTCGTTTGAATTTTTATAGCTATCTTCGCAAAAAATAGAGTGATGTTTTCCAACAATATCATCTTTTTTGTAACCTAGAGTATTTAAAAAATTATCATTTGCATTTAAAATATTTCCATTCATATCGAATTCAATAACTGCATTAGATTTATTTATGGCTTTTACTTGTCCTATATAAAATAGATTTCTTAATCGATTTTTTGTAATATCTTGAGCTAGTTTTACAACTTCCACAACTTTTCCATTTTCTATAACTGGCATATAAGATGCTCTTAAAAATATTAGATTTCCATCTTTTTTTACTCTTTGAAACTCTGCTGTTAAAGTTTTTCCTGCTCTTAAATCATTCCATCCATCTTTATACTCTTGAGTTTTTGTAAATTTTTCTTCGCAAAACATAGAGTGATGTTTCCCTACAATCTCCTCTAAAGAGTAACCCATAGTTTTTAAAAAAACTTCATTTGCCTTGATTATTGTACCATCTGGTTTAAAATAAATAACTGCATAGTTTCTATTTATAACTTCGCTTAAAATCTTCTCATTTTTATTTTTAAAAAACATTTGTTAATCTCCCCTTTAAAATTTGATTATACATCAAAAAATCTTTTTATTATTAAAATCTTAAGATTTTGATTTTATAACTCTATATAAAATATCAACAAATAGTATAGAGATAAAAGATATAAAAAACCAGAAAAAGTGGTTTAAAAACTCAGTTTTTGCTTCTTTGTATAGTTCAAAATATATTTTCTCTATATTTGTGTTTATATAAAATATTGCATCATTTTGTAAACTATTATTTACTTTACTTGCTTCTTCATTAAAATATATAGGAATTAATTTTTTAAACCAAAGTGGTGCTATATTTTCATTTTGATTATTTGTAAATGAGCTAATATCTTTTTCAAAACTTATAATCGCACTTGAACTTTTTGTTTCATCAAACTGGTTTGTGGCATCAAAATTTATCACTAAAGATGATAAGTTTCTAAAATTTTTGCTAGGAACAAATGTATATATATCACTACTAGGAGTAATATTTTTATTTATCTCATTTGGAATAGAACCTTCAATAGTCAAAAGCTCTTTTTGTAAATCATCACTTTGAGTAGATAGAATAATTTGTCCTAAACTATCATCTATTTTTATATTTGATATCTCCCAAGATAGAGTTTTATCTAAATTATTTGTAAGCTCTATAAGCTCTTTCTCTTTTATTGAAAAAAGAGCTTTTTGAATAGATATTGATGAAAAGTTGTCATTAAAAACAGAATTTATTGTATTTAATATCTCAATATCTTTAGTTTGTAGATATTTTTTTAAATTCTCTTGAATAAAAAGAGATGTAGTTTTTGTCTCTAGTTGATATTTTGTAAAAATTTGCTCTTTTTGTTTTTCAAAGTTATTTAAAAATGAAAATCCAAATCCTATTAATAAAATAGATATTAAAAAAAAGTAAACTACAAATCTAAACATCTTAAATCACTTCAAAATTGATTTAATATCATCTTCACTTATCTTATCAACACTATATTTTACTACTAAAATATTTTCTGTATTATTTATATACCATTCATCGATATTTGAATTATCGTTTAGTTTTCCACTATTTTCAAGTTTATATTCATCTAAACTTAAATATAAATTTTTTGTTTTTGATGGATTTTTCATTAAAATTATTAAAATAGCCCATAATATACAAATAACAGCAACTGCTAAAGTGAAACTTTCTATCTCATAAGAGTCTAATTTGTCTAATAATATACCACCAAAAACTCCACCAACAAATGTTCCTAAATATCCAAAAGAGTTAAATACTCCTAAAACACTACCTCTTTGATGAACTTTTGCAAATTTAGATGTAAGAGATTGCATAATTGGTTCATGCATATTAAAGCCTATAAAAAATAGAACAACACCAATACAAAAGATTATAGAACTACTGCTAAATCCCATTAATAAATAAGATATTATAAATAATAAAATTCCTATAACTAATACTTCTCTATATTTGCCTTTTTTCTCTGCTAAAATTGAAGCTGGTCCCATTGCAAGAAGCCCCAAAATCATAGATGGAATATAAACTTGCCATAAATCTTTTATCTCCCAACTGTATATTTTTGTAAGAATTATTGGAATAACTAAAAATGCAAAAGTCATTAATGCTTTTTGTAAAAAGTTAGTAATGTGCATTTTATTTATATTTGCATTTCCTAAAACATCTTTTATTCTCAATTTATCATTATAAGTATGAGTTATTTTTGGTGGATTTGGTACTTTTTTAACTAATATAAAAATAGCAATCAAAGATAAAATCATAGTAATATAAAAAAGAGCTGGAACACCTGCATATCCACCAATAACTGGACCCAATCCCATAGCAAGTGCAAATGAAATACCAATAAAACCACCCATAATTGCCATGGCTTTTGATCTTTGTTCTTCTTTTACAACATCACTAATCATAGCAGTTACCACTGCACCAATAGCTCCAGCACCTTGTAAAAGTCTTCCTAAAAGAAGAGCTAAAATATCTGTTGCTAGAGCACAAATAAGTGAACCAATAGCAAAAAGTAAAAGACCAGTGATTATTGTGCCTTTTCTCCCTAATTTGTCACTCATAATTCCAAAAGGAGTTTGAAAAATAACTTGAGTTAGTGCATAACCACCAACAACAATTCCAACAAGTGTAGCATTTGCACCTTCTAGGCTAAATGCATATACAGAGATAACAGGAAGAACTATAAAAAGTCCAAAAAATCGTAAAGATATAATAAAACTCAAAGGTAAAACTGATTTAATCATACATAATCCTAAATATATTATAATTTGAGTATTGATTATATACTAAGGTTCCTTTTAAATAGGAACTATTTTTTAAAGGCAAAAAATGAATATTATTTTAGCAAGTGCAAATAAAGGTAAAATAGAGGAGTTTAAAAAGCTTCTTCCAAATAACAAAGTTATTGCATATAGTTATATTTTAGGAAAATTTGATATTCCTGAAACAGGAGTTACATTTAAAGAGAACGCAATTATAAAAGCAAGTGTAGTAAATGAGAAATTAAAAGCAAAAGGTGAAAAAGATTTTATAGTTATTTCAGATGATTCTGGAATATCACTTCCTATTTTAGATGGAGCACCTGGGGTTTATAGTGCAAGATTTGCAAGTTTAAATGCAAGTGATAAAGAGAATAATGAAAAATTAATCTCAAAATTAAATGAGCTTAATTTAGAAAAAACAGCAGCTTTTTATACAGCTTGCATAGCAATAATATATAAAGATTTCACATATACAGTTCATGGTTTTATGCATGGAATGGCTATAAATAAAGAGTTAGGAACAAATGGTTTTGGATATGATCCACTTTTTATTCCAGATGGTTTTGATAAAACTTTAGGAGAGTTAGATTTTGAAGTAAAGCAAGAGTTTTCACATAGAAATAGGGCACTTAAATTGGCAAAAAAAGTTTTAGAAGTTATTCTTTAACAATTTGTTTAGTTACTCTTATATTTAACTCTTTATCTTGAACACTCAAAAAAAAGAGTTTACTATTTTCTTCTCCATATCTTTTTGCAATAATTTCAAATAAATCATCATCTATTTTTATGTCTTTTGTATCTTCTAGCTCTGTTTTTAAAATATAATCTTCTAGAAATAAAATATGATTTTTTGCTTGTAAATATAGGTATTTTTGTTTAAAAGCTTCATTTTTTAAAGAGTTTGTTTCCAAAATAAAATTTGCTAAAACAGAAAAAACAACTACTAGAACTAAAGTTATAAAAAGCACATAAGATTTTTTCATAGTGCAATTTTCCATACTTGTTTATAGCTATTTTCTAAAGAGATATTTATAGTTGCTACTTCATTGCTTATATAAATATTAAATTCATTTACATTTTTTAGTAAAATATGATTATCAAAATAGAGTATTTTATTATTCAAACCAAATTTATTTAACTCATTTTTATTTTTTTCAATAAATATTTTTGTATAGTTTAGTTCAAGTTTTGCTAACTCTTTTGAAAGTGATGTTTTATTTAAAATAACTAAATCTTTTACAAGTAAAGTTGAGTATATTATTATAGTTGTTGATATTGCTAGAGTTAATATTAGTTCAAATAAAGAGAAGCTATTTTTCATATTTAAAAACATTTATTTTCTCATTTTTAAAGCTATATTTATCTACTTTTATAATTTCTTTTTTTTCATCTTTTGTGATAGTCAAAAACTCATCTTGCTTTAAAAAATATCTGTAATCTTTTGTAGCAAAACTATTTTCAAGTTCATTTAAACTATTAAAAATTTCTTCATCTTCGTAGCTATTGTAGGGAATCTTTAAAAATCCTCCTACAATTATCATTAGAATTAAAAGACTAACTATTGTCTCAAAAAGAGTTATACTACTTTTGTGCAATATTTTGTGATTTTTGAAATGACCCTTCAATAGCTTTAATAAAAGCATCTCTTACTCTTCCTTCTTCAAGTTTTGCATATCCAGCAGCTGTTGTTCCACCTGGACTCATTACACTATCTTTTATAATAGCACTATGAGAGTGTTTTAAAAGAGAAGAAGTTCCACTAAAAAGTCCTTGAACTAAGTGTTGAGCTAAATGTCTTTCAAGTCCAACTTTAACAGCTCCATCTGCTATAGCTTCAGCAACTAAAGCTAAAAAAGCAGGTCCAGAAGCTGTAATTGCACTAGCAATATCTAGTTGATTTTCATTATTTACCCAAATAGCTTCACCAATAGATCCAAAAGCTTCAAGAGTTAAATTTTTTATCTCAATATCTCCTGTAGCTGTTGTCATACAGTTTTGTACACTTGCAGCAATATTTGGCATAGTTCTTGCATAGTGTTTTGCACTAATTTGTTTTCTTAAATAATCTAATTTTGTACCAGCTAAAATAGATATTAATGAATTTGCAGTACCTACAAGTCTTATTGAAACATTCTCTAATGCATAGGGTTTTACGCAAAAGATTATATTTTTCCCACTAATATCTTCTTTGTCACTTAACTCTTTTATTTGTAATTCAGGGATTTTCTCTTTTATTAGTTTTAATTTATTTATCTCTCTTCCTATCATCTCAACTTCATGCTCTTTTACAAGCCCAATAGCTAAAGATTGAGCCATAATTCCATTTCCAATAAGTGTTAATTTCATACTCTGCCTTAAAATTATTTTTTAAGATTATAACAAATTTAAGATATAAATCTATGTTTAATTTTAAAAATAAAAAATATATGAAATCTTAAGTTTTTATCAAGTAAAATCAAAACAGATAACAAGGAGTTCAAAATGGTAGATAATAGTTTACAAAATAACAATTACGGACTGGGACTTTATAGCAATAACAGTTTACAAAACTCTACGCAAACTGCTGGAAAAACAACTTCTGGGGAAAAAGAGTTAGAACAAGCAAAAGATAGTAAGGTAAAAGATAATGAAGCTGTATCTTTATCTAAAAATGTTGAAAAAGCAGTAGATACAAAAAGTATTTCAAAATCAAATGAGTTTGAAAATTTTCAAAATAAAATAAACTCTTTTACAACAGATAATAAAACAATAAAAGATATACAAGAAGATATGAAACTTTTATCTTCAGCAGATGGTGAAGTAGATACAAAAAAAGTAAATGATAGAATAAATCAAAATATCGATAAGTTACAAAACTTGTCACAAGATGAAAAAGATAAGTTAAAAGAGAATCTAAATGGTGTTGATAATATTGTAAATAACAATATAAAAGGGATTCAAGATGCTGCAAAAGAGATGCAAGATTTTATAAAAAATAGATCTTCAAGAGGTGAAGAGAATAAAAATCTTGTTGATGTAAATTATTCTAAAGATTCAATGTTTTTTTCAAAAAACAATGTTTTAAATCTTCAAGGCTCATTTGCGAATATTCAAGCAAACTTAAATCAAGATATGATTTCGAAATTGCTAAGATAGAAATCTTTGATACTTTTTTGATAAAAAGCAAAGCCTTTGGGCTTTTGCTTTTTATCAATCTCTAATATAAAATCTAATTTTTAATTTACCTCTTTTTTGAACTTATTAATATTTACCAATAAAATTATTAAAAAAGTTAAAAAGTAGATTAGAAGAGTACAAAAAACTATATGAAAAAGGTTTTTTTTAAATCTTTAAATTCAAAAATAAAGTATTTTTTAGATAACATATTGCTTTATGCTAGATAATGGAGACAAAAATGTTAAAAAACCTAAAAATCAAAAATCTTTTACTGATTTTTACAGCAGCTATTGTATTTGGTGCTTGTGCATCAAAAAGTGAGCAAGAGTATAACAAACCAGCACTTTATTGGTACAATAAAATGATGATGCAAATAGGAATGAATGATTTAGACGAGGCAGATGATACTTATACATCGCTAGAGAGCGAACATAGAAATTCACCATATATTCCAACAGCTATGCTTATACTTGTAAATGCACATATGGCAGATGAGCAGTATGCTTTGGCAAATTTTTATTTAGATGAATATATTAAAAGATTTAGCTTAAGTAAAGATATTGATTATGCAAGATATATGAAAATTAAAGCAAATTTTATGGGGTTTAAACAACAATTTAGAGATCAACAGCTAATAGATGATACTTTGGCAAATATTATAGATTTTAAATACAAATATCCAAATTCACCATATATGCCACTTGTTGATACTATGAATGCAAGACTTTTTATGGCAAAAGCTTCTATGGATAAAGAGATAGCAGCATTATATGAAAGAAGAGACAAACCAAAAGCAGCAGAACTTTATATGGATAAGGCAAAAAATTCTTGGGTAGATCCAAACGAAATAAAACCAGTAGAAGTACCATTCTACAGAGCAATTTTTGAATAAATATATAAAATGTATAAAATAAGGGAGTTAGAGTAAGATATGCAATTAGAAAATTATGGTAATTTTCCACAAACAATACCATTGATTATAGAAGATGAGATTTTTTTATATCCATTTATGATTACGCCTTTGTTTTTAGAAAATCAAGAAAATATTAAAGCAGTTGAAAATGCAATTGAGTTTAATAGACTTGTAATGATAGCAGTTTCAAAAGCGGGAAAAGAGGGTGTTAGAGAAAAGGATAGTTTTTATGATGTTGGTGTAGTTGGAAATGTTATGAGAAAAATATCTTTACCAGATGGTAAAGTAAAAGTTTTATTTCAAGGTGTTTCAAAGGCAAAAATTATAAATTTTGAACCAACTTCTAGTATATTTGCTACAGTAGATATTCTTGCTGAAGAGACACAAAATGATATTGAGTTGAAATCATTAATAAATATTTTGATTGATAATATAAAAAAACTATCAAGATTAAATAACAAATTTCCAGCTGATTTAATAAAAGCTATAGAAGAGAATGATGTACCAAGCAGAGTTGCTGATTTGGTATCCTCTGTTTTAAAAATAAAAAAAGATGAAGCATATAAGATTTTTTCAAATACAAATTTAGAACAAAGAATTATAGGTATTATTGAGATTGTAAAAAATGAGATAGAGTCATATAAAATACAAAAAGAGATAACTCAAAAAGTAAATTCAAAAATAGAAAAAAGCCATAAAGATTACTTCTTAAAAGAGCAAATAAAAGCTATTCAAAAAGAGTTAGGAGCTGATAATCAAAGAGAGGAAGATATAAAATCTTTCAAAAAGAGATTAAAAGCGAAAAAGTGTTTTATGGGTAAAGAAGCCTATAAAGAGACAAAAAAGCAAATAGAAAAACTAAGCCGAATGAATACAGATTCTCCAGATGCTTCACTTCTTCAGACTTATGTAGAGATGGTTTTAGATATTCCTTTTGGTGAATATTCAGATAGTAAAATATCAGTTTCTAGTGTTGAAAAGCAATTGAATAAAGATCACTACTCTTTAGAAAAAGCAAAAGAGAGAATCGCTGAATATTTTGCTGTAAAGCAGCTTTTAGAGCAAAGAAATATTGAAGATTTAAAATCAAAAGGTACGGTTCTTTGTTTTGTAGGACCTCCAGGAGTTGGTAAAACTTCACTAGCAAATTCAATAGCAAATGCTCTTGCTAGACCACTTGTAAGAGTTGCTTTGGGTGGAATGGAAGATGTAAATGAATTAAGAGGACATAGACGAACTTATGTTGGAGCAATGCCAGGAAGACTTATTAAAGGTTTAATTGATGCAAAAAAAATGAATCCAGTTATTGTTCTTGATGAGATTGATAAATTAGGAAGTAACCACAGAGGTGACCCTTCTGCTGTTATGTTAGAGATCTTAGATCCAGAACAAAATCATGAGTTCAGGGATTTATATCTTAATTTTCCAGTAGATTTATCACAAGTTATTTTTGTTTCAACTGCAAACGATATTAGAAAAATTCCAGCACCACTTAAAGATAGAATGGAGTTTATAGAGCTAAACTCATATACTCCAAATGAAAAATATCATATTGCAAAAGATTATTTAATTCCTCAAGAACTTGAAAAACATGGTCTTAAAAAAGATGAGGTGAGTATAAATAAAGCAACTATTGAGCTAATAATTGCAAAATATACAAGAGAAGCAGGGGTTAGAAATTTAAGAAGAGTCTTCTCAAAGATATTTAGAAAAGTTGTAAAAAAGATATTAGAAGATGAGACTATTGCAAAAGTAACAATTGGAATAAAAGATTTAAAAGAGTATTTAGATAATCCAATTTTTGAGATAGAACCAGCAGATAAAGTAGATGTTGTTGGAGTTTCAAATGGTTTGGCTTGGACAGCTGTTGGTGGAGATATTTTAAAGATTGAAGCGATTAAGCTAAAAGGAAAAGGTGATTTAAAAGTAACTGGAAACCTAGGTGATGTTATGAAAGAGTCATCAATTATCTCATATTCTGTTGTAAAACATCTAATAGACAACAAAATTCTAAAAATAGATGAAAAAGATATTCCAAAAACTTTTAAAGAAAAAGATGAAAAAGAGCTAGTTGATTGTAGTGAAATTTATAAAAGATATGATATTCATCTACATATTCCTGAAGGGGCAACTCCAAAAGATGGACCAAGTGCTGGAATAACAATGGCTTTAGCTTTGGCTTCAGTTTTAAGTAATAGAAAAATAAAAGCAGATGTAGCAATGACAGGTGAGCTTACTTTAAGTGGAAAAGTTCTTCCAATTGGTGGTTTAAAAGAGAAATTGATAGCTGCTTATAAAGCAAAAATTAAAAAAGTTCTAATTCCTAAAAAGAATTATGAAAGAGATTTAGATGATATTCCGCAAGAGGTAAAAGAGTCTTTAGAAATAAAAGTAGTTGAAAAAATAGAAGATGTTTTAAAAGAGGCTTTAATTTAATGAGTTTTGTATCTAAAAAAGATTTGAGTGCTACAAATGTGATAATTTTTATCACTCTTGTAGCTTATATTATTCAAATAAATATACAAAATGGCTCACTTCTTATGGGATTAAACCTATATTTTTTAGTTGGTGGATTTTATTGGCAACCACTTACATCAATATTTTCTCACGGTGGAATTGCTCACCTTGGAATGAATATGTTTGTTTTATGGCAATTTGGAAATCTTATAGAAAAAGCTAGAGGTAAAAAAAGATTTATAATACTATATTTATTTACAGGTATTTTAACTTCTCTCTTATCGTTTTTATATATTTTTTATATTGATATTCAAGTAAATTTAGTTGGAGCTAGTGGTGCTATATGTGCTATTTTAGGTTATATTGCATATTTTGATAAGTATCAAAGAAATGGAATAATAACTTGGATTTTATTAATCTCAGTTGCACCTCTTTTAATAGGACTTCCAATTGCTTGGTATGCACACTTTATAGGTCTTTTTGTTGGATTTGTATATGCAATTATTGAAAAAAGATTTTTTCCATTAATATCTTATAGATGAAGAAATCAATACTTTTTGTTTGTTTAGGAAATATTTGTCGCTCTCCATTGGCTCATGGTATTGCACAAGAATATATAAACAAAAATCAACTTGATATTTTAGTAGATAGTGCTGGAACTGGCTCATGGCATATTGGTGAAGCTCCTTGTGAAAATTCAATAAAAGTTGCATTGTTAAATGGTGTTGATATATCTAAACAAAAAGCAAGACAAGTAAAAAAAGATGATTTTCAAAAGTTTGATTTGGTTATTGCACTTGATGATAATAACTTAAAAGATTTGAAAAATTTAGGTTGTAAAAATCCTCTAAAACTTGGAGATTTTGGATATGAAGGAGCTTGTGTTCCTGACCCATACTATTTTAAGGATTTTGAAGAATTTAAAAATGTATATTCTATGATTGAAACTTGTGTGATATCTTTAATTGAAAATTATATTAAAGATATTAAGTAACATAAAATATTGTTGAAATATAGACTGGTATTAAAGTTTAGTTTTTTGTTAATCTAATAAAAGGTAAAAAATGTTAGATAAAAAGTATGAAAGATACATTTTTGCACTCATTATGGGTACAATTATGAGTTTTATAATGAGCTTTATAATTTCATTTATAAATTTAGGATTTATAGATGGTTTTTTTCTAAAATGGATGGAGGCATTTTTTAAAGCAGCTGTTTGTGCAATTCCAATAATATCAGTTGTTGCACCATTTGTAAAAAAGATTGTTTCAAAAGTGATAAAAGAGTAGATAAATTTTAAATGTAATTAAATTTAAAGGTAAGCTATGAAGATTTTGAGTTTTGATTTAAAACTTATAGGATTGATTTTTATAGTTTTACTATTTTTTGCTTCAAACTCAATTTTAGCTAGAATGGCTATTTTTACACAAAATATTGATGCTTTCTCTTTTACATTTTTAAGAATAATATCTGCTATGGTTATTCTTTTATTTATCTATTTTTATAAAAATAAAAAGATAAAAATTGATTTTAAAAATAACTATATTAGTGGATTTATGTTCTTTTTATATGCAATTTGTTTTTCATACTCATATATAAATATGGCTGCTGGTATTGGAACTTTGATTTTATTTGCAGTTGTTCAGCTAACTATGATTATTTTAGCTCTATTTTTAAATGAAAAATTAACTTTTAATAAAATTATTGGAATAATGATAGCTTTTGGAGGACTTGTATATCTTTTATATCCAAAAGATGATTTTACAATATCATATTTTCACGCCTTTTTGATGTTTTTATCAGCAATTGGATGGGCAATTTTTAGTGTTCTAGGAAAGAAATCAAAAAATGCAACTTTAAATGCAACAGATAGTTTTGTCAAAGCTTTTATCTTTACAATATTGTTTGCTATTTTTTATCTTTTCTTTTTTGAAAATAGTCTAAAAATAGATTTTCCAACTTTTATAATGGCAATTACTTCAGGTTCAATAACAACTGCTTTTGGAGTATTTATTTGGTATTCAATTTTGCCAAAAATGCAGATTATGACAGCAAGTATAATTCAGTTAATAGTGCCAATAATAGCCATTATTTTAAGTATTATTTTTCTTAATGAAACTTTTACTTTTGAACTTTTTATCTCTACTATTATTATACTTTTTGGAATTTTTATAGCTTTATACAAAAAAAGAAAAATTTAATTCATATAAAAATATAAAACTAATGGAATATAAAATAGTGATATAACTGTTGAGATAAACAAAGCTACACTCATAATTTGAGGTTTTACATTTAATAAAGTTGCTACAGTTACAGTATTTCCAGCAAGTGGTACAATAGAAAATAAAAACATAACAGTGTATAAACCATCATTTAAAAAGTGAATATAATTTTTGTCTATAAATATAAAAGTTAATATACAAACAGGCCACACAACAAATTTTATAAACATAGCATAAGAGATAAATTTTATATCAAAAGAGCTATCAAATCGAACTTTTTCAAGCCCCATTCCTACAATCATCATACCTAAGATTGTATAAGCACCTTTTATATATTCATTATAGTTGATAAATATTTCAGGAAGTTTTATCTCACATAAATTAAATATTACTCCTAAAATAAATGCGTATAAAACTGGAAGTTTAAGCATTTTTAAAAGGCTTTGCTTTGCACTAAAATTCCCTTTAGCAGTAATATAATATCCAACAGAGTTTTGATACAAAAGTGAAGCCAAAACAGTAAATATAAAAACATCAACCATATTTGGTTCTAAAAATAGTATTGCAAGTGGAATTCCTATATTTCCTGTATTTCCTGTTGAAGTGCTAAAAGCTAATAAATTTGCACTATTATCGCTATAAACTCTTTTAAAATATGCTAAAAGAGTAAAACTTAAAATTGAACTAAAAATAAAGAAAAATAGTGGTAGAGATAAAGTCGCAGCACTTAAATTTATATTTATAGTTGCAGTAAAAATAATTAGTGGTGATAATAAAAAAAGTAAAATTTTTGCAATAGTTTCTTTATCGCATTTAAGTAAATATGTGCTTAAAAATCCTAAAATAATACTTACATATAAAGGGATTATTTTTCCTAATAGAGTAAAAAAGATAGACAAAATACGGCCTCAAAATTTATTTTTGAAATTATATATTATTGAAGCTTTAGATGTAGATACTAAGAGATCTAATATTCCCTTAGTATCTTTAAATTTTAATGTCTTGTTGTGATGTTTTTTGAGTTAATTGTTGCAATTAATTTTTTAAGATTTTCTACTTTTTCTTCTTCTTCTTGAATATTATCTTGAGTTTGAAGAGTAAAAATATCCATTTTTTTATCAAGGTAATTTGTAGTAAATTTACCATCTTTAAAATCTTGATCTCTTACAATCTCTCTATGAAGTGGAATATTTGTTGGGAAACCTTCAATATAGAACTCATCTAAAGCTCTTTTTGCTTTTTTAACAGCACCTTCCCAATCAAGTGCCCAAACAATTAGTTTTCCAACCATTGAGTCATAGTTTGCTGGAACTTTGTATCCTGTATAAAGTGCAGAATCAAGTCTAACTCCAGGACCATTTGGTGTAAAATATTTTTCAACAGTACCAACAGAAGGCATAAATCCTTTTAGAGGATTCTCAGCATTTATTCTAAATTCAATACTATAACCTCTAAAGTTAATCTCCTCTTGTAAGAAGATCATTTTACTACCTTCAGCAATTTGAATCATTCTTTGAATAATATCAACTCCTGTAATAGTTTCAGTTACTGGATGCTCAACTTGAACTCTTGTATTCATCTCGATAAAATAGATATTGTCATCTGGGTCAAGTAAGAATTCAACTGTTCCAACACTTTCGTATCCAAGTTTAAACATAGCTTTTGTAGCAATTCTATAAAGCTCTTTTCTAGCTTCATTATTTAAAAGTGGTGAAGGAGCAATTTCAATAACTTTTTGGTGTCTTCTTTGAATTGAACAATCTCTTTCACCTAAATGAAGAACATTTCCATATTTATCAGCAATAACTTGAATCTCAATATGTCTTGGATTTTCAACATATTTTTCAATAAATGCTTCACCACGACCGAAATATTTTTTTGCTTCATTTGAGGCGCTTTCAAATAGTTCTTTGAAGTCTTTTTCTTCTCTTACTATTCTCATTCCTCTTCCACCACCACCAAATGCAGCTTTGATTATAACAGGGAATCCAATTTCTTTTGCAATTCTTGCACCCTCTTCAATATCAGTAATTGGTTCATCAGTACCCTCTAAAACAGGAACACCAACTTTTTTCATAGCCACTTTTGATGCCATTTTATCACCAAAAAGTTCTATATGCTCTGGTTTTGGACCAATAAAAATAATACCATTTGCTTCACAAGCTCTTGCAAAATCAGCATTTTCACTTAAAAATCCATATCCAGGGTGAATAGCATCACAATCAGATTTTTTAGCTATTGATATAATTTTTTCATAGTCTAAATATGCTTGAACAACATCTCCCATAATTGGGTAGCATTCATCTGCTTTTTTTACCCAAAGACCATCTACATCAACTTCAGAGAATACCGCAACACTTTTAATTTCAAGCTCTTTACAAGCTCTGATTATTCTAAGTGCAATCTCTCCTCTATTTGCAATAAGTACTTTATTTATCTTTTTCATATACTCACCTTTTAAAATTTTATATTGTGATTTTAGGGTATTTTTTTGATTTATTCTTCTTAATTTTTGTTAATTTAATAGTTGGATATTGCTAATATTGTTTAATAAAAAAATCTTTAGCTAACAAAACTAAAGATTTTTTAATTTAATTTTTTAATTTATATTACCAAGAAATAGCAGCTCCACTAGCTCCCATAACCTCTTTTGCTTCTTCACTCATCATATGAGGTTCCCAAACAGGTTCAAAAACTAGATTTACTTTTGCTTCATCTACTTCATCAACAGCCATAGCAACATATCTTACTTGTTCAAGTAAACTATCTGCAACTGGACAAGCTGGGCTTGTAAGAGTCATATCTATTTCACAAAATAGATAGTTTTCTCTCTCCTCTAACTCTATGTTATAAATAAGTCCTAAACTATAAATATCTACAGGGATTTCAGGGTCATAAACCTTTTTTAAATTCTCTATAATTTTCTCTTTTATTGCATCTTTATTAAAAATTCCACTCATAATTTATCCTTTTGCTTAAGCTTTTAAAGCATACTCTTTTATTTTTTTAATCATTCCAATAACTCCACTTTGTCTATTTGGAGTTATAACTTCGCTTAGTCCTAGATCTTTTACTATATCCATATCAACATTTTTTAGCTCTTCTATTGTAGAGTTTGAGAAAATCTCTAAAATAATATAAACTAAACCTTTTACGATTATCGCATCACTAGTGCCTTTAAAAATTAGCTTGTCATCTTTTTTTTCACAAATCAACCAAACCTGTGAAGTGCATCCATGTACTAAATTTTCAGGAATTTGGTTTTTTTCATCAAAAGCTGGTAGTTTTTTCCCTAAATCAATAATATATTCATATTTTGCCAACTCTTCATCAAAAAAATCTAAATCCTCTTTTATATTCTCTAATCTTTTTTCTATACTCATTTTTTTAACCCTTCAACATACTTAATGCTTTTTTTAGTGCAACAATAAGCTTATCTATATCTTCAAAATCATTGTAAAATGCAAGGCTTACTCTAATTGTTCCTTTTATCCCAAGTTTTTTCATAATTGGTTGAGCACAATGATGACCAACTCTAAGCGCAACTTTTAGTTTATCAAGAAGTATTGAAATATCATCATGCATAATACCTTTAAAATTAAAGCTTCGAGTTCCACTACAATCTTTTAAATCGTTATAAAAAATTATATCAGGAAGCTTTTTTAACTCACTATCAAGATACTCTAAAAGCTCTTTTTTTATACTTTGTATTGTTTCATATCCAATATTTTCAATATATTTTAAAGCCTCTTTAAAAGCAATCACTCCAGCAATATTTTGTGTTCCTGCTTCAAACTTATATGGAGAGTTTAAAAAAGTAGTTCCCTCTTTAAAATCAACACTATTTATAACTGCTCCACCTGTTTGATAAGGTCTAACACTTTCAAAAAACTTCTCTTTTATATAAATAGCTCCAACTCCTGTTGGACCAAAAGTTTTATGTCCTGAGATTGCAAAAAAGTCACAATCAAGCTCTTGTACATCTATTTTAAAGCTACTTAAACTTTGAGCTCCATCAATCATTACTACACAACCATAATCATGAGCCATAGAGATTATTTTTTTAATATCATGAACTTTACCAAAAGCATTTGTAACATGAGCAACACTTACAAAAGAGTTTGGATTCTTTTTCAAAATCTCTTCAAAATCTTCAAAATCAAAATCTAAGTTTTCGTTACATTTTACAACTTCAAGACCAGAGTTTAAAAATCTTCCTTGCATATGCCAAGGTACAATATTTGCATGATGCTCTAAGCTTGAGATAATAACTGTTTTAAACATATATGCAAAAGATGAAGCTATGAAATTTATACTTTCAGTTACACCTTTTGTAAAAATTATCTCCTCTTTTTTTCTTGCATTTATAAATTTTTGTAAAACTTCTCTTGTATTTTCGAACTCAGTTGTGGCATGAGCAGCATCTCCAAAACCACTTCTATGAGTGTTTGAACAGTATTTTGTGTAGTATTCAACTGTTGCATCAATTACACTTTGTGGTTTTTGAGTTGTAGCTCCACTATCCAAATATACACTGTTTGAATTTGTAAAGTATGGAAAATCTTTTTTATACATCTTATATAAAACTCTCTTTTTTGTACTCTTCTAAGAACTCTTTTATCTTTTCATCTTTTATACTGTTTTTTATTGAGTTTTCAAAAGCTTCAAGTAGCATCTCATATGATTTCTCTTTGCTTATACCTCTTGCTTGAAGATATAAAAGCTGCTCTTTATTTAAAGTTCCTGTTGTTGTTCCATGGCTAGCTTCAAGTTCATCTATAAATATTTCAAGAAATGGTTGAGCGAAAATAACTGCATCATCACTTAGAAGTATTGAGTTACAGTTTTGGAAAGCTTTTGAATAAAGTCCAGTTTGTGTAACTATTGATCTAATTTTTACAACTGCTCGACTTTTATCAAGAAGTGAATTTTTATAATTTATATTACTTCTTGAGCTTTGATTGTTGTGAGTTGTTTTTACTAAAGTTGAACTATTTGCACTATTTCTTAGTTTATTTAAACCATTTAACTCATAGTTTACTTCTAAGCTATCAATTTTATTTTCAAAACTATTTACACAAAATCCATCTCCAAACTCAAAGTTTGAGATTTCTAAATTTGATTTATCATCTTGTTTTGCTTTACAAGAGAAGATTAAAGAGTTAGAAATACTTATATCTTGAATTTTTAAATATTCTAAAGATGAATTTTTTTCAACTTCTATAGTTCTATTTGCCAAAATTGTTGAGTTATTTAAGTTAGAAGTAAAAACTTCAACAACAGATGCTTTTACTCCATCTTTTACCTTTATTAAAAGATTATTTGTATATAGAGTTTCGCTATTTTTTAACTTATTTACAATAATTAAAGGTTCCTCTAAATTTTCTGATATTGTTAAAACTCTTTTACTGTTATCAAAACTATTTGCTATAGAAAATAGTTTTGAATCATAAACTTCATCATCTTTTATAGATTCTAAATCAAGAGCAAAATCCAAAGTTTTATGCTCTTTAAAATCAAAATCAAAAAGTGAAGTAAAATCTATCTTTAAAAACTCTTCTTCTTTTTTTTGTGGAAGATTTATGTTTAAATTAGCTATTTGCATTATTTATTCCTAATGCTTCAAAACCTTTCTCATCTAGTTCTAAAGCTAAACTATAATCTCCAGTTTTAGCTATTTTCCCATCACTTAAAATATGAACAAAATCAGGTTTTATAAGCTCTAAAAGTCTATCATAGTGAGTAATCATAAGAATAGATTTTTTTCCATCAAGCATTGAGTTTATAACATTTGCAACTATTTTAATAGCATCAACATCAAGTCCACTATCTATCTCATCTAGCATTATTAAATCTGGATTTAGCATTAGAAGTTGAACAAGTTCATTTCTTTTTTTCTCTCCACCACTAAAGCCATCATTTAAATCTCTTTGTAATAGTTTTCTATCAATATCAAATTTATTTGTCTCTTCTTTTACAAGTTTTAAAAACTCCATTGCATCTAGTTCATCTTTACCTTCATATGCTCTTTTTGCGTTCATAGCAGTTCTTAAAAAGTAGCTATTATTTACTCCAGCAACTTCTACAGGACTTTGAAAACTCATAAAAATACCTTCGTTTGCTCTAGTTGTTACATCCATTTGTAGTAAATCTTTCTTTTTAAATGTAACTTTACCACTAGTAACTTCACAGTCATAATGAGCAGCAAGTGTTTTAACTAAAGTAGATTTTCCAGCTCCATTTACACCCATTAAAGCGTGAATTTCACCCTCTTTAATCTCTAAATTTAATCCTTTTAAAATCTCATTTCCATTTATATTAACTTTTAAATCTTCAATTTTTAATAATGTATTTTTTGTACTCATAATTAACCCACACTTCCTTCTAATGAAATATTTAATAACTCTTTTGCTTCAGCAGCAAACTCCATTGGTAACTCTTTTAAAACCTCTTTACAAAAACCATTTACAATCATAGCAATTGCATCTTCTTCATCTATTCCTCTTTGGTTTAGATAAAATAGTTGTTCATCTGAAATTTTTGAAGTTGTTGCTTCATGCTCTATGTTTGCACTACTATTTCTAATCTCATGATATGGATAAGTATGTGCTTGACATTTATGACCAATCAATAAAGAGTCACACTCTGAAATATTTCTTGCATTTATAGCATTTTTACCAACTCTAACTAATCCTCTGTAGGCATTTATACCTTTCATAGCAGAGATACCTTTTGATATAATTGTTGATTTTGTATTTTTACCCAAATGTATCATTTTTGTACCAGTATCTGCTTGTTGAGCTCTTGATGTTAATGCAACAGAGTAAAACTCTCCTACACTATTATCACCTTGTAAAACACATGATGGATATTTCCAAGTGATACTTGAACCTGTTTCTACTTGTGTCCAAGATACTTTTGAATTATCACCTTTACATAAGGCTCTTTTTGTAACAAAATTTAAGATTCCACCTTTTCCTGTCTCATCACCTGGATACCAGTTTTGAATAGTTGAATATTTTATATGACCATTTTTAAGTGCAACTAATTCAACAACCGCAGCATGAAGTTGTCTATCGTCTCTACTTGGAGCAGAACAGCCTTCATTGTACGAAACATAGCTTCCTTCATCACAGATAATTAAAGTTCTTTCAAATTGCCCTGTATTTAAAGCATTTATTCTAAAATATGTTGATAACTCCATTGGGCATCTTGTATTTTTTGGAATATAAACAAAACTTCCATCTGTAAAAACAGCACTATTTAAACAAGCAAAATAGTTATCAGTGACAGGAACAACGCTTGCTAAATACTCTTTTACAAGTTCTGGAAATCTATGTGCTGCTTCACTAATTGAGCAAAATATAATTCCTAGTTTTTCAAGCTCATCTTGATAAGTTGTTTTAATAGAAACTGAATCAAAAACAGCATCAACAGCAACACCTGCAAGCATTTTTTGCTCTTCAAGTGGAATTCCTAGCTTTTCATAAGTTTTTAAAATCTCAGGATCAACTTCATCCAGAGAGTTTAAAGCTTTTTTTGGTGCTGAATAGTATGCATAATCTTGATAATCTATTTTTGGATATTCTAAATTTGTCCATGTTGGTTCTTCCATCTTTAACCATTTTTCATATGCTTTTAATCTAAAATCTAGTAAAAATTGAGGTTCATCTTTTTTTGCACTAATTGCTCTTATAACATCTTCATTTAAACCTTTTGCAAAAGTGTCACTTTGAACTAAAGTTTCAAAACCTAATTTATAATCTGTGTTTATAATGTCATGTATTTGTTGATTTTCACTCATGACTTCTCCATAAAATTTATTTGTTTTAATTAAGACTAATATTGTCCGATTTGAATAATATCAAAATAAGTATATAATGTAAAGACATAAATACTAATAAAGTAAAAGGAATTAGTAAAAAAAGTAATTTATTGCCTATTAAATCGTATTTAAAATTAAGATAAAATTTATCCTATTTTAAATAAAATGCAAAAAAATTATTATAAAAATAAAAAAATATTATAAAGTATGGAATGAAAATGAAAAATTATTCAAAAAAAATAGAGGAAAGAATTAACAATCCAAAGAATTTTGGAGAGATAACAAAAGAAGAGGCACGAAGTTTAGGCTGTAAACTAGTTGTTGCAGACTTTGAATCAAATGGAAATGATACTTTAAGAGTATATTTTGCAATTACAAAAGATAAAATAGTTTTTAATGCAAAATTTAAATCATTTGCAACAGGTTTAATAGTTGCTCTAAATGATATGATGATTGAGTTATGTATTGGAAAGAGTATTGAAAAAGTAGCAAATTTGTTTAAAACTGATGTTGAATTTGCTTTAAGAGATGAACCACAAATACCAGCTCTTAGTATTGAAGAGCTACACAATAGTTTTTTAAATTTTGTGATACTAAAAAAAGTTGCATTAAATTCTGAAAAAAGAGATATTAACGATTTTGATGATGATTATATAGTTTGTGATTGTGCTAGAACAAATTTAAAAACTATAAAAGATGCTATCAAAAATTTTGATTTATTAACTATTGAAGATATAGGAAATGTTACAAAAGCTGGAATATTTTGTAAATCTTGTCAAAAAGAGGGTGGACTTGAAGAAAAAGAGATATATTTAAGTGATATTTTGGAACAAACAAGAGCGCAAATAGAAAATGAAAAACAAAAAGATGAGCCATCATATATTAATACAAGTTTTGAAGTTATGACAAAAGAGCAAAAAATAGAGTTGATAGAAGATGTTTTAGATGATGATGTAAGACCAATGCTTGTTATGGATGGTGGAAATATGGAGATTTTAGATATTGTAGAGTCACCTCCTCATCATGATTTATATATTAGATATTTAGGTGCTTGTAGTGGGTGTAGTTCTGGAAGTATGGGAACTTTATATGCAATTGAGTCTATTTTACAAAGTAAAGTAAATGAAAATATTAGAGTTTTACCAATTTAAGATAAAAGATTAGTTATTTTGATACAATAAAATAAACTTTTTTAGGAATATTGATGTTTGCTATATATAACAATGGAACAGTAGGATTTAGAAGTACTAGTGACAATTTATATGCTTTGAAAAATGTGGAAGAGTTAGAATCTGCTAGGTTTGAACCAAAAGAGGGATTGATTCAAAATTTTTCAAATGAATTAAATCAAGAGAAAAAAGATCAATTCCTAAACTCTTATAAAAAAGTTGCTACTTTAGATACTCTGGAGCCAGTTTATAAAGCAAGAGATATTATGACTCATGATGTAATATATGCTAGAAATGACTTAACAATTGAAGATATCTACTATTTAATAAAAGAGAAGAAAGTATCACAAATTCCAATTACTGGTTTTGGTAAAAAAATTATTGGTATTGTGAACAAAAAAATAATTTTATCTTTACTTATGAATCATTTAGATGATACACAAGCTATTTTAAAAAGAAAAATTGATGATGTTTATTTGCCAGAAGTTTTAACAGCTGATCCAGATTCGGATGTTAGAGATGTTGTTAAAGTAATGCTTGATTTAAAACTAGATGCAATTCCAATAGTTGATGATAGTGATGTTTTAATGGGAATAATATCAAAAACAGATATCCTAAAAGCTGTTGCAAACTTACCAAAACTTCAGCTTTGGTCTTAGTTAAGTTAGATTTTTATTTATAAAACTGTTCCATCATCAAAAATAACTTTATCTCTACCCTTATTTTTTGCTTCATAAAGTAGTTCATCAGCCTTTGTTTGAGCATCAACTATAGAGTTATAATTATTTCTAAAAGTAACTCCAGCTGAAAAAGTAATATTTATTTTATGCTCTTTATATATAAAAGTACTATTTAAAAAAGCATTTTTAACTCTTTTTATATATCTTATTAGCTCTATTTTATCTCTAAAGTTGATTAATGCCACAAACTCTTCTCCACCATAACGAGCTACAATATCCTCTTTTCTTGTAAGCTCTTTTAAGATTTTTGCAAAAGATTTCAAAATTTCATCACCACATGCATGACCATATTTATCATTTATTTTTTTAAAGTGGTCAATATCAAAAAATACAACTGCGAAATTTGTTTCAAATATAAAAAACTGTTTTTCTGTTTTTTTTGCTTCAACTTCATAAGCTCTTCTATTTAAAACAGAAGTTAAAAAGTCATATAAATACTCCTCTTTTGTCATTTGAAGTTCTCTTTCAAGCTCTTCAATTTGCTTATTTAGCTGTTTAAATCTATCAATATTTGATGATAAAATTCTGTTATTTTCAAGTAAAGAGTCCTCAAGCTTATAAATAGTATTAATCAATCTTTTTTGAACAGCTGTTAGCTCTCTTTTTGAAAAATCAGAAATTTCTAAAGATTCTAAATCTTCTTTTATTTTTTTTATATCTTCATTTGAACTATTGCTATCATTTAATGTTTTATCGTAGTATCTGCTCATTAAAGATGTTAGTTTTATAATATCATTTGTTTTCTCTTTTAAAACTCTTCTATCGGCTTCTATCCTATTTTTTGCAAAATTTTTTATTTTTAAAATAGACTCTTTTGTTGTTATTTGTATTGGATTTCTAAGACAATCAAGAATGAAATTTTCAATCTCCTCTTTTAATTCAAAATTTACTGAAGGAGCTAAAAGATCACTAAAAGTACCTATTAGTGATTTTAATTCATCATTATTTGCTCTTTTTGATAAAATAGGTATTATTTCAAAAATTGACTCACTACTTAGAACTTTTTTTTCATCATTTGTTAGATTTTTTAGAGCTTCGTTTAGTATGTTTACATCACTATATTCAGTGTTGAAAATTTTTGCTTGTTCTTTAAATTCTAAAAAGTAGTTTTCAGGAGTTGTTGGTAGGTTCTTTTGTCTTAATTTCTCTAAAGTATTTTTAGTAATCTCTTTTAGATTTTCATTCATCAAAGTGCCTTGATTTTTTTGAAAATATTATATCACTTATGATATAATATTTACTTAATCTTTAAAGGAAAATTTTATGCCAAATACAAATAATCAGATTTTAAAAAATACAAATTCAAAACTATTAGATATGTTTAATGCTTCTATAATGTTTGATAAAAAACTATATTCTCAAGATATTAAAGGCTCAATTGCGCACTCTAAAATGTTGGCTTTACAAAATATTATTACAAATGATGAGCAAAAAAGTATCGAAAAAGGTCTTTTACAAGTTTTAGAAGAGATAAAAAGTGGTGAATTTGAATTCTCTTTAGAGTATGAAGATATTCATATGGCAGTTGAAAATAGGCTTACTCAAATTATAGGAGAAGCTGGTAAAAAGGTTCATACAGCAAGAAGTAGAAATGACCAAGTTTGTACAGATTTTACACTTTATGTACAAGAAAAAACAAAATCTATTCAAAATCAAATAAAAGAGTTAATATCTACTTTTGTTGAAATTGCTTCAAAACATACAACAACAATAATGCCAGGAATGACACATTTGCAACATGCTCAACCAATTAATTTTGGTTTTCATATGATGGCATATGCAAATATGTTTAAAAGAGATTTTGAAAGATTTGAAAGCTCATATATAAGAAATAACTACTCACCTCTTGGAAGTGCTGCAATGGCAGGAACTCCACACAATATTGATAGATTTAAAACAGCAGAACTTTTAGGATTTTTGGCTCCAACACAAAATGCTATGGATAGTGTTTCAAATAGAGATTTTGCTTTGGAATTGCTATTTAATATCTCTACAACAATGATGCATGTTAGTCGTATTTCAGAAGAGCTTATTTTATGGAGTTCTTATGAGTTTAGATTTATTCAAATGAGTGATGAGTATGCAACAACAAGTTCTATTATGCCACAAAAGAAAAACCCTGATGTACCAGAACTTTTAAGAGGCAAAACTGGTCGTGTATATGGAAATTTAATCTCACTTTTAACAATTATGAAATCACTTCCATTGGCATACAACAAAGATACACAAGAGGATAAAGAGGGAGTTTTTGATTCTGTTGAAACTATTGAAATCTCGCTTAATATTTTAAATGAAGTTATAAAAACTATGATTGTAAAAGAAGAAAATATGAAGAGTGCTTGTAAAATAGGACATTTGACAGCTACTGATTTGGCTGATTATTTGGTTGCAAAACAAAATATGCCATTTAGAACAGCTTACTATATTACAAAAGAGGTTGTTCAAAAAGCAAATAGTTTAAATAAAGATATAAGTGAGTTAAATATATCTGAGATTAGAAGTTCAACAAAAGAGCTTGAAAATATAGATGAAGAGATAGTTTCATACTTGAGTTTAGAAAACTCTATGAATAGTAGAAACTCATTTGGTGGAACATCTACAAAACAGACTGAAGTTCAAATTGATTATTTTCAAGAGTGGTTATCAAAGTCTTGATAATAAAAATGTAGTTAATACTACATTTTATTAGTTATATCTCTTTAATTTTAGCAATCTCATCTCTAAGTCGTATAGCTTCTTCAAAGTTTAAATCAGCTGCTGCTTTTTTCATCTGTTTGTTTAATTCTATTAATATTTTTTTACGTTCACTTGCTGGCATCTTTTCAAGGCGTTGTTTTTTTAGAGCAACCGTATCATACTCTTCAACTTTTAGATTTTGGTCTAGTTTTCTTGTTGTTGATTTTGGAGTTATATTGTTTTCAATATTATATTTTTTCTGAATCTCTCTTCTTCTATTTGTTTCATCAATTGCAAATTGCATAGAAGCTGTAACTCTTTTTGCAAATAATATAACTCTTCCCTCTTCATTTCTTGCAGCTCTTCCTATTGTTTGAATTAGTGAAGTTCTACTTCTTAAAAACCCTTCTTTATCAGCATCTAAAATAGCAACTAGGGAAGTTTCTGGAATATCAAGACCTTCTCTTAAAAGATTTATTCCAATTAATACATCAAAAGTTCCAAGTCTAAGCTCTCTTATTATTTGATTTCTTTCAATTGCATCAATTTCACTATGCATATATTTTACTTTTATTCCTAAATCAGCATAATAACTAGCAAGCTCTTCAGCCATCTTTTTAGTTAGAACTGTAACTAAAACTCTTTGATTTTTTGCAATTACTTTTTTGATTTCATCGTGAAGTTTTTCTACTTGAAATTCACTATCAATAATATCAATAACTGGGTCAAGAAGTCCTGTTGGTCTTATAATTTGTTCTGCAACAGCAGAGCTAAGTTCAAGTTCTAAATCATTTGGAGTTGCACTTACAAAGAGATAATTTGGAGCTTTTTTTATAAATTCATCAAATTTCAAAGGTCTATTATCCAAAGCACTTGGAAGTCTAAACCCATACTCAACTAAAACCTCTTTTCTACTTCTATCAGCTGCATGCATTCCACGAAATTGAGGTAAAGATACGTGTGATTCATCAACAACTAGTAAAAAATCTTTATCCATTTGAGCAAAATAATCTAATAAAGAGTACGGAGTTTCTCCTGGTTTTTGTCCTGTTAGATGCCTCGCATAGTTTTCAATACCCTTGCACATTCCAGTTGCTTCAATCATCTCTAAATCAAATTCAACTCTTTGTTTAAGTCTTTGATACTCCACAAGTTTATTTTCACTTTTAAAATAGTTTAATCTTTCTTCAAGATCTTCTTCTATCTCTTTAACTGCACGTGCAAGATTACCTTGTGTTACAACGAATGGATTAACAGAGTAGATTATTATCTCTTTTAACTCTTTTATTTTTTCATTTGTTAAATATTCATGTTTTGAGATAGTTTCAACTTCATCTCCAAAAAACTCTACTCTGATAAATTCATCTTCATAATATGCAGGAAAAATATCAATTACATCACCATTTACTCTAAAATCAGCTCTATCAAAAAACTTATCATTTCTTTTATAACCCATTTCTATAAGTTTTAATAAAAACTCTTTTTGAGAATATGAAAATCCAACTTCAACTCTTTGAACCATTGCTTTATACTCAGCTGGATTTCCTAAACCATAATTTGCAGATACAGAAGCAATAACTATAACATCGTCAAAAGATAGTAAAGAAGCAGTTGCACTTAGTCTTAGTCTTTCTAATTCATCATTAATTGAGCTATCTTTTTCAATAAATAGATCACTTCTTGGAATATAAGCTTCGGGCTGATAGTAGTCATAGTAAGAGATAAAATATTCAACATGATTATTTGGAAAAAATTGTTTGAATTCACTGTAAAGTTGAGCTGCTAAAGTTTTATTATGGGTCATTATTAAAGTTGGTTTTTGAACCTTTTCAATAACTTTTGCAACAGTAAAAGTTTTTCCGCTTCCAGTAACTCCTAAAAGGGTATTATACTGGTTACCTTCTTCTATACTTTTAGATAAAATTTCAATAGCCTTTGGCTGGTCTCCACTTGGAGAGTATTCACTTATTACTTCAAATTTTGCCATTTATTTTCCTATAAATTTTCATTTAAAAAAGTTTTATTTTTAAATCTTGTAAAACTTTTTTGACAACATAAAGATGGAATATTTATATACTCTTGATTTCCTATTTTATAAGATTTTGCTTGATGATAGTGCCCTTCAATAATAATATCTTCTGTATAATTTTTAACTCTTTTATTTACAAGTTCTTCAAAATAATTTAAATTATGACAAATATTTTTATTTTCTAAAGCTTGTTCTATTTTTTTGCTTATAAAAAAATTTATATCTAAAAAATTTAAAAAATAAAGAAAATAGCTATTTCTTATAATTTTACAATACAAATTGTAGTGCCAATTTATGAAATTGTCACCATGTGAAAGAGCTATTTTTTTATCTTCGTACTTTAAAAGTAATGGTTGGTTTTCTCTTTTTACAACTTTAATGTTTGGAAATATTTTTGAAAGATTGTAGTCATGATTTCCTTCTAAATAAAATATTTCAAAACTATCTGAAAGAGAATTTAAAAGTTCTATAATATCTTTATTTCTATTTTTAAAATATTTTATTTCATTAGATAAAAAGTCGAAATTATCACCCATCAAAAAAATTTGACTACAAAATATTTTATTATTTTTGATTTTTTCTAAGATAATTTTAAACTCTTGATTTTTTTTATTGTAGTGTGAATCGGCTATAAAAATAGCCTCATCTTTTAAAATAAAACTCAAATTTATAGCTCTAACTCTTTATAATATACTTTTAAGATTTCAAAAGTTTTAGTTCCACCTGGAAGTGTTGCAATAAATTCATCCCCTTCTACTTTCCCCATAAGTTGTTTTGCTAAAGGTGAGTTAAAAGAGATTAACCCTTTCTCTACATTTGATTCAACTCCACCAACTATAGTATAAGTAAATTCATCATCAGTTTCAACATCTACTAAATCTATAGTTGAACCAAAACTCACACGATCATGTGGTAAAGATGATGGATCAACTATTACTGCTTTTGAAATTGTATTACTTAACTCAGCTATTTGAACATCTATAAGTTTTAATTTCTCTTTTGCACTGTGATACTCAGCATTCTCTTTTAAATCTCCTAGTTGTCTTGCTTCATCTAGTGCAACTACAGTTTCTGGCCGCTCTGTACTTTTTAAAAACTCTAAATCGTTTGTTACTTTATTATAACCTACAAGTGTCATTGGTTCTTTATCCATAACATCTCCCATAAATATTTTTGTGTTATAATACCCAAAAATTAGTAAAGAAGATGTAAATATGCAATATAGTAGGACTAAAATACTTTTTGGAGAAGATGCCTTTAAAAAGTTTCAAGATACAAAAATAATACTTTTTGGAGTAGGGGGAATAGGAAGTTTTGCCCTAGATGCTTTGTATAATACAGGTGTTACAAATATCACAATAGTAGATTTTGATGAATATGAAGCTTCAAATCAAAATAGACAATTGGGCAGTCACGGTAATATTGGAAGAAAAAAAGTTGAAGTTTTAAAAGAGAGATATCCAAATGTAACTCCTATTTGTGTAAAAATAACACCAGAGTGGATTGATAACTTTGATTTTTCATCTTATGATTATATATTAGATGCAATTGATGATGTAAAACCAAAAGTACATCTTATAAAAAAACACTTCACAAAAGTAATAAGTACAGGTGGAGGAGCAAAAAGGATTGATCCTTTACAGATAAAATATAGCTCTATTTGGGAAACTTACAATGATAAATTTATTAAAAAAGTGAGAGAAGAACTCAAAAAACAAGGATTTAAAAAGAAATTTAAAGTTATATATTCAAGTGAAGCTCCACTTTGTGTTGATAAAGGTAGTTTTGAAGGAGTAACTGCAAGTTTTGGGCTTATGATGGCATCTGTAACTATTCAAAAAATTGTAAAAAAGCTAAGTTTAGTTAAAGATAGTCAAAGTTAAAAAGATATATAATAATTTACTTTACACTAAAAAAAGGATTTTCATGAGCGGTATTGGTGGTAGTGTTGAACAAATGACACAGGGACATTTACGAAATGTTCAGCAGTTAGCAGTATTTTACACTGGTCATAATAATATTTATGCAATAAACATAGCTAAAGTGAAAGCATTTATAATAACTGAAGAAGTTGCTATAAATGATACTCCAAAAGATACAAATATTATTGCAGGGATTGCTACAATAAGAGGGGAACCAGTTACTTTAATAAATCTTGATGCATGGTTAGGGCTTAAGCCATTTGACACTCAAGAGTATAAACTTATTATTTTTTGTGAATTTAATCATAAAAAAATAGGTTTTTTAGTAAAAGATATGCTTGATATTGTTGAAAAGACTACTCAAGAGTTAAGACACACAGAGGAGACAAACTCAAAAATAACTTATACAACTTATGTAAAAGTAAATAACAAAGATGAGCTTTGTACAGTTTTTAATGCAGAGCAACTTTTAAGAGATATTAAGTGGACAGATGATGGTGGAAGAGATATTAAAAAATATGTTGAGGGGAAAATCCACTCTTCTAAAAAAATACTTGCAGCTGAAGATTCAGCAGTAGCAAGAGAAGTTTTACACAAATTTTTTAGTCAAATAGAAGTTGAATATGAGATATATCCAAATGGTGGAGAACTTATAGATAGACTTCAAGAACTTGAACCTGAAAAAGTAGGTTTGGTAATAACAGATATAGAAATGCCAGGAACTGATGGATATCAGGTTGCCTCTTTTATAAAAAGTAATAGTAAATATGAGCATATTCCAGTTGTTGTAAACTCTTCAATGACAACAGATGCAGTAAAAGGTAAAATGACACGAATAGGGATAGATGGATTTGTTGGAAAGACAGATATAAATGCTTTATATAATATTACAAATAAGCTTCTTCTTAGATAATCAAAAATTTATCAAAAAAAGCTAGAAATTCTAGCTTTTTTGTTATTTAGTTAAAAACTATATTTCAAGTTTACATATCCATATCGACCTGGGTCATTAAATAGAATTTGTTCACCACCAACTTCAACATATCTAATATCTTGATAAGTATTTGTTGAGTTATAAACTTTATCAAATAGATTATCAACTCCTAAAGTTAATTCAAAATGTTTAAATAACTCTTGAGTATATTTTAAATTTGTAACAGCATATCCAGCAATTTCTTGCTCTTTTGCACTATCATCAAATTTACTCCATCTATCAACTGCTACAACTTCTGCTTTAAATTTAGATTTTTCATATTCATAACTTAGACCTAAATTTGCTTTTAAAGGTGGAATTTCAGCTAAATCTTTGTCTGTAAAAACTCCATCTTTTTTACCTCTTTGGTAAGCAACTCCATAATCAAATGCAAAATTATCTGTAAAGTAGTAGTGCCCACTTATATCAAAACCATAAATTTTTGCATCAATATTTTGAAATTGTGTTCGATTAGTTCCAATTGTACTATTATATATATAATCTTTTAGAACTGAGTAGAAAACTTTTGGTTTGATATAAAAATTACCAATAGTTTTCTCAATTCCTAAATCTATCTCATAATTTTTTGTTTGATCTAAATTTGGATTTGAAGCAGAGGCATTTATCGCAGCTGATTCAGTTCCACCCATTCCTAACTGATATAACTCTCTTGCATCTGGAACTCTTGAAGATTTACCAATACCTGCAAAAACTTTACTTTGTTCATCAAAATTATAAGCAGTAAAAATATATCCATTTAAGCTATTATATTTTTTATCATCTACATTTGGTCTTTGAGTATCTATATTTGTATTATCATATCTAATACCTGCTTCTAAATCGAAGTTTCCAATAGATTTTTCAACCTTTGTAAAAATTGCTTTGTTTTTAGTATCTGTATCATACATACGATTATTATATGGCATTGAAGTTATGGCTCCAGTTGCTACTGTGGTGCTATGCATAGAGCCTCTCCAGTTTCTAACACTTGTATCAAGTCCAACCGTTACTAAACTATCGGCAACTTCTAAAGAGTTTTTAACAGTTGTACCCCATATTGAAGTTTTTAGATGGTTTGTATTGTATGTTGTTTGTCCACCATTTCTCTCTTTTGTACTCATAGGATGATCTACTTTAGAGTAATAATAATCTAAATCTAGCTGTTTTGAAAAAGCCCCCAAATCTCTTATTGTATATCCCAAAGTATAAATATCACTATCATCCCAATCAGCATCCATAGGACCAGCTGGATACAAAATACCATCACTTCTATTTGCAGTGTAAGATAGTCTTAAATCCTGATCATCTGTAATATTAAATTGAAGTTTTGTTAAAACACTCTTTTTTTCAAAGGCATCAATATTTCCATCTTTATATTGGTCTTTAACTTGAAGCCCTTTTTTTATTTGTTGTTCTAAAAAGTTATCACCATTTCCATCTTTATATGCTTTACTCTCTTCATTTGAAGCAGAGATTAAGGCTTTAACTTTATCATTTCCACCTTCAATTGTTGCACTTGCTTTTTTATAGTTAAAACTTCCTGCATTTAAATTCAACTCACCATGAAATCCCTCTTTTGGATCTTTTGTTTCAACTTTTACAAGACCACTTAAAGTTCCAAAATTTTCAACATCATAAGGACCTTCAATAATCTTTACACTTTTAATATTATTTGTAACCACATGAGAAGTTGGTGGATCCATTCTATTTGGACAAGCTCCATATATTTTTGCATTATCTATTAAGATATTAATATTGTCTTTTTTTTGTCCTCTTAAAATAATATCATTTGCAATTCCATTTCTTCTTACAACTGATATATTAGCAGAGTTTTTAGTTAAAGCTTCAGCTAAATCAGCACTTTTTAGCTCTTCACTATTTATATCTTTTATAAGTTTTGAGTTAGATTTTTCTACTATAGTTATCTCGTTTAAAGTTGTTGCTTCATTTGCATTTAAAGCTGTAGCAACTACAAATGATAGCATAGTAATTTTTTTTACATTCATAATTTTTCCCTTTTTTAAAATTTTAGAAGTATTGCAAAGATGTGTTAATTTTTTATTAATTATTTATAAATTTTGCAAAGCTTTGATATAATCGTATTTAATTACAAATTATTTAGAAAAAAAGGTTTAAAATGCAGATTATTATTACGATTTCACTTTTACTTATAATTGCTACAGTTATTATTTATAAAGTAAATGATAAATTTGAAAAAAGAGAGTTTATTATATTGCTATCAACTATATTTTTATTAACAATTGCTTTTTTATATTATGAAAATAAACAGGATAATTATTTGCCAAATATGTTTATTAAAAAATATGAGCAAGAATACAAAACTACAATTAAAAGTTTAGATTATGAGCTTTTAAACAATAAAGTTGTAAGTAGTAAAGATAAATTTGTATATAAATTTATCTTTACAGTTTTAAAAGAAGATAAAGAGTTTTTATGTACTTTAAATAATGTTGAAATTAATAAAATAAAAGATGAGTATATTTTTGTAAACTTTGATGGCTTAAAAGAGGAGTGCTTTAAAAAGTGAAAAAAGCAACAAAAGATGATATAAATATTATAAAAGAAGCATTTATAGAGCATTATAGTGATGCTGTTACTGAGCTTAATTATAAAAATGATTATGAACTTTTAATTGCTATCATTTTATCAGCTCAATGTACAGATAAAAGAGTAAATATAATAACTCCAGCTTTGTTTGAAAAATATCCAACTGTTTTTGACTTAAGTTGCGCAAATCTTGATGATGTAAAAAAACTTATAAACTCTTGTTCATTTTTTAATAATAAAGCACAAAATATTATTAAGATGGCAAGAAGTGTTGTTGAGAATTATAATGGAAATATTCCGCATGATCAAAAAGAGCTTATGAAACTTGCAGGTGTAGGAAATAAAACTGCAAATGTTTTTATGATTGAGTATAAGCAGGAAAATCTTATGGCTGTTGATACACATGTTTTTAGAGTTTCTCATCGATTGGGACTTAGTGATGCAAAAAATGTAGAAAAAACTGAAGCTGATTTGGTAAAAAAACTAAAGGGTCATGATTTACATATTTTTCATCAAGCTATGGTTTTGTTTGGAAGATATATTTGTAAGGCAATTAAACCAGAGTGTGATAAATGTTATTTCCCACAAGTTTGCAAAACAAAAAGTAGTTTTAAACCTAGTTAAATTTTAATATCTAAATATATTTTGCAAAACTTTGATACACTTCGCCTTATGAATAAAGAAGATTTTTTTATAAAACAGATATCAAATAGTAAATACAATGGTGATGATGGAGCATTTATAAATGGGTATGTTTACTCAATGGATGCTTTTTTTGAAAATGTGCACTTCAAAAAAGAGTGGATAGATAAAAAAATTATTAGCTTAAAGCAAATAGCTTATAAATCAATGCTTGTAAATATTTCAGATGCAATAGCAATGAATGCAAAACCAAAATATGCACTTATTTCAATAGCAATTCCAAAAAGTTATACGAATGAAAATTTAAAAGAGCTTTCAAGTGGTTTTAAAAAAGCTGCACGAGATTTTAATTTTGAAATTATTGGTGGAGATACTATTGAAAATTCAAAGTTAGATATTAGTATAACAATAGTTTCAAAGACAAAAAATCCTATTTTTAGAAATGGTGTAAAAGAGGGTGATTATCTTTGTTATACTGGTAAACTAGGGGAGAGTAAAAGAGATTTAGATGCTCTTTTATCTGGAAAAAAGATAAAGAAATCTTCAAAATTTATAAAACCAAATTTAAGAGCAGATTTCTTTTATGAAGCCGCAAAATATGTAAATACTGCTATGGATATTTCAGATGGTCTTTTTTTGGATTTAGAAAAACTTTCAAACTCTTCAAATATTGGATTTGAGTTTTTTAAAGAGATAAAAGAGGAAGTTGGAATTTCAGGTGAAGAGTATGAGATACTTTTTTCTTGTAATCAAAAAAATTTAAAAAAGATAGAAAATATTGCAAAAAAATATGAAATAAAATTAAATATTTTTGCAAAAGCAGTAAGAGGAAGCTATAAAAGTAGTTTTTCCAACCATCATTTTAAAGATTAAAAAAGATACAAAACTTAATAAAAGGATAATAATTGAAACCACAAAGATTTCTAAATCACTCACAAATTGATGTATATTTTAAACAAAGCAAAGATGATTTTGTAGTAAATGAAGTACCACTTTATGAGTTTAGTAATGAGGGTGAACACCTTATTTTAAAACTTAGAAAAAAAGATTTAGCTACTTGGGATGCTATTGAAATTTTAGCAAATTATCTAAAATGTAGTACTAGAGAGTTTGGATATGCTGGCTTAAAAGATAAAAATGCAATGACTGTTCAACATATTTCTGTGCATAGAAAATATGAAGATGCTTTGAAAAGTTTTAATCATGAAAATATTAAAATTCTTGAAACAACTTATCACAACAATAAGATAAAAATAGGGCATTTAAAAGGAAATAATTTTTTTATAAGATTAAAAAGAGTTGGACTTGTTGAAAAACAAAAAATAGAAGAGGCATTTTCAAAAATTGCAGTTTTTGGAATGCCAAATTATTTTGGCTTTCAAAGATTTGGAATAGATGGTGAGAATTATAAAAAAGGGAAGCAGATTGTTGAAGGAACTCTAAAAGAGAGAAATAGAAATTTAAAGCAGATGTTTATTAATGCTTATCAAAGCTATCTTTTTAATTCATGGTTATCAAAAAGAATAGAAATATCAAAGTTAATTGAAGCTTTTGAGCCAAAAGAGATTTTTGAAAAGCTAAATCTTCCACTTGATGAGGTAAAAAGAGCAAAAAAACAAGCACACCCTTTGAAGATTTTTACAGGAGATTTATTAAGTCATTATCCATTTGGGAAGATTTTTATAATAGATGATTTAGAAACTGAAAGTCAAAAATTCTTTGAAAAAGATAGAGTGCCAACAGGTCTTTTATGTGGAAAAAGAGTAAAAAAATCTGAAGGTCTTGCATATGGGATTGAAAAAGATTTTGAAGTACAAATGAGTGAAGATGGAGCTAGAAGATTTGCTTTTGTTTTTCCAGAAAATTTACAAAGCAATTATAAAGAGGATAAAAATCATATGGAACTAAGTTTTTATCTTCCTAAAGGTTCATATGCAACTGAGTTAATCGCGGAGATTTTACACTAATTTTTTAAGTGCTTTTTTGCTAGTATCTATTTTAGACTACACAAGGGGATAAGAAATGAGATACGAAGAACTAATAACTGAGTTATGCGAAGTTATCAAAGAGACAGAAAAAGATGCAGAAGGAATTTTTGATAATACTGATGAAATTTCTAAAATTATAGATAATATTAAAATTCCTGTTCATAAAAGAGAGAAGCTAAAAGATTTATTATCAAATATTTACGGTCTTTTACAAAGACAAGATTTGCATAGACAAAAAATAGAGAGAGTTGTAAATTTTGTTTGTGATAAAAATGATATAGATAAGGCTCAATATAACTTAGCACCAAGTGCAAAAACGATAGATGCTACAGAAGATTCTTTAAGTGAAGATGAATTAGCAGCTTTAATACAGAGTATGCAAAATAACTAAAAAAGCTTAAGCTTTTTTAGTTTTACTATCTTTTTTATTAAACTTCATATCATCTAAACTTTTAAATATTTCAGTTGTACATTTTTCAACTGCACTTGCTTTTGTGTTTAAAATCTCTGGTTTATCACCATTTGAATTTGATATTACCAAATCTTGAAGATTTTTATAAAATGTTGTATCTAATAATTTTATATTTTCTAAAAGGTTTTTATCAGAGATTTTACTTACATTATCATTTGAATTTAGCCAATCTTTTATAGAGTTATCATCAACAACATTAAAGTTTTTATAATCTCCTAATTTTGAGTAAACTTCATCTTTTTTCTTTAAAAGATTTGTTTTAAGTAAAGCAGTATCATATACTAAATCAACATTATCAACTTTATCTAAACTATCTTTTATAAATGATGTTCTTGAAGAAGCAGTTACTAAATAGTTTGATGTATAAGCAATAGAAGTTGCCATATTAGATATTTGCTCTGCTACTTGTGCATTTTTTTGTGTTGAAGCATCTAAAGAGTTAATTGCATCATTTATTTGTAAAATACCACTCTCTTGCTCTTTTGAAGCAGTTGCAACATTTTCTATGGTTACTAAAGTATTTGAAATACTATTATTTAACTCAGAGTAACCATCTATCATATTAGTTGCTATGCTTTTTCCATTATTTGCTTTTTCACTTGCTTTTTCAACTATATCTTTTATCTCTTTTGCAGCTTGCGCACTTCTATTTGCTAGATTTCTAACCTCTTGAGCAACAACTGCAAATCCTTTTCCAGCTTCTCCAGCAGTTGCAGCTTCAACAGCAGCATTTAGACTTAGAATATTTGTTTGGAATGCTATTTGGTCTATTACTTCAATAGCTTCATTTATAGAGCTAACTTCTTTATTTATATCATCCATAGATTTAGCCGTTTGATTAGCTAATTCTTGACCTTTTTGTGCTGAAATACTAAGCTCATGTGCAAGTTTTGACATTTTTATTGTTGATTGAGTGTTAGCTTGAATTGTTGCTGTTATCTCTTCAAGTGCAGCTGCAGTCTCTTCAAGACTAGCAGCTTGTTTGCTAGAAGAACTTTTAAGCTCCAAAGAGGTGTCTGAAAGTGTTTGAGTACTATCTTTTAAGCTATTTCCAGTATTCATAACAATAGCTAAAAGTTCTGATGTATTATTTCCTACTAGATTTATTCCACTAGCAAGTGAACCTAAATTTCCAAAAATAGCATCATCTTTTAAAACATAATCATATTTTGATTCAGCATATTGTCTTAGCGCTTCATTTATATTATCAAGAGTATCTTTTGTTTTTTCAATCATAACATTTAGTTTATTTTTCAAATCTTCAACATGATGATTTGAAGCTGTATTGTGAACTTTATATACAAAAAATCCATTTGCAGTTTTTTCTATTACATCATTTGCTTCATCAATTACTATCTCATCTTGCTTTAACCCATCTCTTACTTTATCCATATAAGAGTTGAAAAGCGTTGCTACATCTCCTATTTCATCATTTGATTTTACTTTCAAAGTAATATTTGTATCATTTGAATGAAGTAGATTGCTAAACCCTTCTTTTAATATCTCTATAGAGTTTGTAGCTTTTTTTACAATAAAAAATATTAGAATAATTGTAAGTAATCCTAAAACAGCTGATGTAAAAGATATCTCTGCTAAAAGTGATTGAATTCTTTTATCTGTCTCTTCAAGAGAAAAAGTAAGGTCCATAACACCAATTACATCTCCTACATTTTGGTTTGCATGACAAGCCATACACTCAGGTGTAGCAATCATTGGTTTTATCATTCTTATAGTATGACCATTTTCGTCATTTTTTTGAATGATTTGATTCTCTTTTGATTCAAAACTTTTTAATATTTGAGGGTCATCTGTAAATGGTGTATCAACAGAGTATAGCTCCATCAACTCTTTACTTTTTGCTACTGTTAGATTTTTTACACCTTTTATCTCTCTTGCTTCATCTTCTGCTTTTTGTATAAGTGCTGGATCTCCAGTGTTCATTGTATTTCTTAAGGTTTGAAATATGGATGCATTTAACATCTCTAAACTATCTTTTGCATTTGCTATCGAGTCTTTTGTTACTTTGGTTGTTGTAGAGTAAACTATAATCGAACTGCTAATAAACATTAGTAAAAATAGTGCAAATATAATTTTGCTGCTAATCTTTTTTGTTATAAAATCAAGCATATTAGAACCCTTATTTTTTAAGTGGAATTATTATATACTTTAAAATATTTAAAAAGTATTAAATAAGAGTTTAGTTTTCTAAATTAAGCACTCTTTATAAAAATTATAATAAAAAATAAAGTGAGAACGCTGTGATAGTAGGATTAGTTGGTAGAGTTGTTAAAAAAGAACCAACATCACTTCAACTAAATGTTGGTGGTGTTATATATGAAGTTTTTGTATCTTTAAATTGTAGTTCAAAAATTATTTCAGATGAAATAACTCTTGAAATAACAGAGATAATAAGAGAAGATGCACATAATCTATATGGTTTTTTAGATAGTAATGAGAAGAAATTATTTGATACAGTTATAAAAATAAATGGAGTTGGTCCAAAAGTAGCACTTGCTATTTGTTCAACTTTTACTCCTAGCTCATTTGCACAAATTGTCACTTCAAATGATGTAAATATGCTAAAAAGAGTTCCTGGAATTGGACCAAAAGGTGCAAGTAGAATTTTAGTTGAGCTTAGTGGGTTTATTGTAGATGGAGCAAGTAGTGATGAATCTACAAATATAAATATTGAAGCTTCTTTGGCTCTTGAGAGTTTAGGATTTAAAAAAGATATTGTAACAACAATTTTAAAATCTTGTACAAGCACAACTACAGCTGAGTTAGTTCGTGAAGCACTTAGAAAATTACAAAAATAGATAAAGGGAAATAATTATGAAAATAGCAATATTTTTTGGTGGTTTGAGTTTTGAGCATGAGATATCAATAGTGAGTTCTATTGCTATGAAAGATGTTTTACAAGATGATTTAATATATTTTTATGTTGACTCAAAAAGAGATATTTATGAAATTCCAACAAATAAGATAAATTCAAAACTTTTTAGTAGTGGTGAGTATAAAAAATTTGATAAAGTTTATTTAAAAAAAGGTGGTTTTTATAAAATTTCTGGATTATTTAAAAAAGAGCAAAATATAGATTTTGATGTAGTTTTAAATCTATCTCATGGAGGAGATGGAGAAGATGGTATTTTATCATCTGTTTTGGATTTTTATAATATTCCTTTTATAGCTCCAAGAACTGAAGCTTGTGTTGTAAGCTCTAATAAGTTCATCACAAAAGGTTATGCAAAAAGTGTTGGTGTGAATGTATTGGATTATAAATATTTTACAAAGAAAGATAGTGTAAAAGTTGATATGTTTCCAGTTATTTTAAAACCAGTTAAACTAGGAAGTTCTATAGGTGTTTCTATTGTTAAAAATCAAGAAGAGCTATCTTATGCCTTAGATGTTGCTTTTGAATTTGATGATGCTATTATAATTGAGCCATTTATTAGTGGAGTTAAAGAGTATAATTTAGCTGGAACAAAAGTAAATGGAGAGTTTATATTTTCAATTATTGAAGAGCCTCAAAAAGCTGAATTCTTAGATTTTGACAAAAAATATTTAGATTTTTCAAGAACTTCAAAAGCAAAAGAGGTTGATTTGGGTGATAAATTAAATTTAGAGATTAAAGAGAGTTTCAAAAATTTATACAATACACTTTTTGAAGGTTCAATTATAAGATGTGATTTTTTTATAATAGATGATAAAGTTTATTTAAATGAAATCAACTCAATTCCAGGTTCGATGGCAAACTATCTGTTTTCTGATTTCCAAGATTTATTTACAAAAGTTGCTTCAAATCTTCCAACTAAAAAAGATATACCTATAAATTTTGAGTATGTAAATAAAATCCAATTTGCAAAAGGAAAATAGATTTGGCTATTAAAAATGTCATAGTTGATGGTAAAAATTTTGATTTATCTTATGAGATAATTAATCCTACAAAAAAAGAAGATATTTTGTTTTTACATGGTTGGGGTTCAAATAAAGATATTATGAAAAGTGCATTTTCTTCTTATTTGCAAGATTATAGACATATTTATCTTGATATGTCAGGATTTGGTAAAAGTTCTAACAACTACGTTTTGACTACAAATGATTACTCAAAGATTACAAAAGAGTTTTTAAAATCTATAAATTCAAATTGTGAATTTATTTTTGGTCACTCTTTTGGTGGGAAAGTAGCTACCTTATTAAATCCAAAAAATTTAGTTTTGCTAAGTAGTGCAGGAATTTTGGAAGAGAAGCCAATAAAGGTAAAAATAAAAATATTTTTTGCAAAACTTTTAAATAAATTAGGTTTAAAAAATTTTACAAAAGTTTTTAGAAGTAAAGATGTTGATAAAATGAGTGAAAATATGTATTCAACTTTTAAAAATGTAGTAGATGAAGATTTCTCTTCATATTTTTCAAATTTTCAAAACAATGCTTTTATTTTTTGGGGAGAAGATGATAGTGCTACATCTTTAAAATCTGGAGAAAAGATAGCAAGTTTAATCAAAAAATCAATTTTTACTTCATATAGTGGTGACCACTATTTTTTCTTAAAAAATGCAAAAAATATATGTGAAAGAGTAGAAAATGGAATATCTTAGTATAGTTACTAAAATTGTTTTAGTTTTAAGTTTGGGTTGGTATTTGATTACTAACTTACAGTGGTATAACTATAAAATAAGTAGAGTTATATTTAAACACCATAAATGGCAGTGGCATTTAACATTTTTTATCTCTCCAATAGTTCTATTTTTTATAATTCCTAGCCCATATTTTGATATATACTTTTTTGTTTTATATTTTGTAAGTTTTATTTTATGGAATAGAAAACTTGATAGAAGTTTAGTGCTTACAAGCAGAGTAAAAAGATTTTTGACTATTTTACTAATAACTATTTTTGTTCAAATTTCATTATGTTTAGATGATGATTTTTGTTCAAAAGTAACTCTTTTTTTAACTCTTATTGTGACTTTAATTCTTTCAAATATTATAGAAAAAATACTTTTTTTACTATTTAAAAGTAGAGCAAAAAAACGATTATTTGAAAATAAAGATTTAAAAATTGTTGCAATTACAGCATCTTATGGAAAAACATCTATAAAAAACTTTTTACACCATGTTTTAAAAAATCATTTTAAAACATATAAAACACCAAGAAGTGTAAATACTATTGTAGGTCTTGTTCTTGATGTAAATAGAGATTTACCAAAAGATACACAAATATATATAGCAGAAGCAGGGGCAAGAGTAAAAGGTGATATAAAAACAATAGCAAACTTTTTGGAGCCACAAATTGCTGTTGTTGGAAGTGTTGGAGAGCAACATATTGAGTATTTTAAGACTTTAGAAAATATTAAAAATACAAAAAAAGAGCTTTTACTATCTCCTAGATTACAAAAAGCATTTGTTCATAGTAGTGCAAATGTAGTTCCTAGTGAAAAGATAGAGGAGTTTCCAAATAATCTTCATATAGTAAAAAGTAATCTTGATGGTCTTTGGTTTGACATGGAGTTAAATGGAAAAGTTGAACACTTTTATGCACCAATTTTAGGAAGTTTTAATGCAATAAACTTAGCAGCAGTTGTTTTAGTAGCAACTCATTTAGGAATGAGTGTTTTAGAGATAAATGAAGCTTTAACAACTTTACCACAAGTAGAACACAGACTTCAAAAAATTGAAGCAAACGGAAAAATTATAATAGATGACTCTTTTAATGGAAATCTTGAAGGAATGTTAGAAGCTATTAATATCTCTTCAAACTATAATGGAAGAAAAGTGATAATCACTCCAGGGCTTGTAGAATCTACAGATAGTGCAAATATTCTTTTGGCAAAAGAGATAGATAAAGTTTTTGATTTTGTAATAATAACTGGAACTTTAAATGCAAATATTTTAAAAGCGAATATAAATGAAGATAAAGTTTTTGTTTTAAAAGATAAGACAATGCTTGAAACAACTTTAGCAAGAACTACGAAAAGTGGTGATTTAATACTGTTTGCAAATGATGCACCAAATTTTATATAGGGTAAAAAATGGAACATATTTATGCACCTTGGCGATATAACTATGTAACCGATGAAAAGGTAAAAGGGTGTGTTTTTTGTCATATTAGTGAAAACTTAGAAGATGAAAAATTACAAGTGATATTTAGTGATGAATATTGTTATGTAGTTATGAATAAGTTTCCATATAGTCCAGGGCATATTATGGTTATTCCATATTTTCATACTTGTAATGTTGAAGATTTAGATGAAACTATTTGGTTAAAAATGAGTATCAGGGTACAGCAAGCAGTTAAGCTTTTAAAAGAAGTTATGCCATGTGAAGGTGTAAATATTGGGATGAATTTAGGAAAAGCAGCTGGTGCTGGAGTAGAGCAGCATATACACTACCATTTAGTTCCAAGATGGATTGGAGATACAAATTTTATTACAACAATAGCTCAAACAAGAGTTTATCCAGCTTCATTTGAAGAGATTTATAAAAAGTTAAAAGATAATACAAAAAAGTATTTTTTCTGAGATAAATTTTAAGTAATTTCTTATTTTCTTTTTATATAATTTTTTTATGGAAATATCAAATAATAACCTCTATTCTTTTAATATAGATTATTTTTCAAGAGCGAAAGCTCAAAAAGAGTCTCAATCAAATGAGCAAAAAGTAGAACCAGATACTAATGCTGTTGAAAAAAATGAATCTTCTACAAAATCTAAATATGAAGAAAATCAAGAGAAAAAAGAAAATCCTACAAAACTAACTAGTGATGAAGAAGCAGAAGTTTTTAAACTTAAAGCTATAGATTCAAAAATAAAAGCACATGAAATGGCACATAAAAGTGGTCCAGCTGCAAGTGGTGGAGCAACATATAGTTATACAAAAGGTCCTGATGGTTTAATGTATGCAATAGCTGGAGAAGTTCCTGTTGAGATAAAAACAGGAGATACTCCACAAGAGACAATATCAAATATGCATGATGTTATTGCAACAGCATTAGCTCCTTCAGATCCTAGTCCACAGGATTTGTCTATTGCTTCTAAGGCTAGAGTTATTATGATGAAAGCTCAACAAGAGTTTACAAAAGAGATACATGAGCAAATAACTAACTCAAATGAATATACAAAAAATGCAAAAAGCGAGTATGAAAAAAATAGTAATATTCAATCTTTAGATAAGAACTCTAATATTAAATTTTAGTACTTACAAGTACTTATTTTATGTATATTAAATACAAGTTTATTGTTTTCATCACTTATCTTTTAATCTTTAGTTTTTAAACTTTTTACTTCTGTATCAGCGATTGTTTTAAATATTTAGCAATATTATTATGGTACAAATTCCATTTTAATTTTGTACCGCAAAAATTTTTTCCTATAAGTGAATTTAATGGAATTCTATGGAACAGAATGGAACAAACAAAATACTATAAAAAGGGAGTTTTGAAACGTTTTGAGATGTTATGATAAGTAGTGAAATTAATAGCTGGTGGGTCGTGAAGGACTCGAACCTTCGACCACTCGGTTATGAGCCGAATTTGAAAAGATTTTCTAACTTTTTCAAAGATTAACAAACTTCTTCAAAGTATCGATAAAATAGAGCTTTATAAATAATTTTAGATTAAAAAAGATTTATTAACTTTAATAAACTTTTACATATCTTGTATTAAAAATGTATTAAAAATTTTATAATTGATTTGGTACAATTCATATTATTAAATATAAGGTATAAATTTATGGCATTAAAAAAAGCAAGTAGTAAATATCCAGGTATTTTTATAAATGAATATAAAAATGGAAATGTTGCTTATTATATAAATTATAGGAATGAAGAAGGAACTCCTACTTTAAAAAAAGTTGGGATGAAAACAAAACAGTCAAACTATACAATTATGGATGCATATGATAGGTTGATAGAAGTAAAGCATAAGATAGCAACTGGAGAGGAGTTACCAAAGGTAGTACAAAGAAAATCTAAAGTTCTTTTTGAAGATATATTTGAAGATTATCTAAATTGGGCTAAAGCAAATAAAAAAACTTGGAAACATAATGATTTACTAGTTTATAATAAACATTTATCATTTTTAGGAAAGAGTGATCCTCGAACACTCAAACCAAAAGATTTTGAAGAATTAAAACAAAAAAAGCTTACAGAAGTTGATAAAAAAACTGGAAGAGTACTTGCTCCAAAAACTGTACAGCATATATTAGCAACTGCAAGGCATATATTTAACCATGCTATTAAAAATGAATTAATAAAAAATCTTACGAATCCAATTGGTTCAGGTAGAGTAAGAATGCCAAAAGTTGAAAATCAAAAAATAGGATTTTTTACAAAAGAAAAAGCACAGGAATTACTTGAACTTTTACAACAAAGAGAAAATCAAAGATTATATGAACTAACGACATTATTATTATTTACTGGAGCTAGATTTAGTGAAGTTGCAAGATTAACTTGGTCAGATATAAATTTTAATACAAATTTAATTTATTTTGCATCATCAAAAGATGGAAATGCAAGATATATTAAAATGAGTAATAGGGTTTTAGAAGTAGTTAATTCGCTTTATAAAAATAAAATAAATAATCTTGTAATACCCACAATAAATGGAAATAAATATGAAAAAATGCCTAAAGAGTGGCAAATTGAAGTTGATAAGTTAATACCAGGAAATGACAATGCTAATAAAGATAGACTAACAACACATAGTTTAAGACATACCCATGCTTCTTGGTTGGCTCAATCGGGAGTAGATATCTTACATATAAAAGAGCAGTTAGGGCATAAGAAGATAGAAACGACAATGCGATATAGTCATCTCATAGATGATAGACGGCATCAAGCTACTGAGAGATTGAATTTTTAAAGAATACCTCTATTAACAAAACGATACAATAGACCTGGCTCTTCCCAGCGTCTATAAAAAGCCATCATCAATTTCATTTTTTCGTTTCTTAATAGAATATTTTCTCGATGTTTAATTTTAATTTGAGTACGATATTTAAGCACATTAAATAAGTTGTCTAAATGGATAAGTAAAGGTTTTAAATCAAAATGTATATGTATCCGTTTCGTATGATAAGATAGAAATATTAATTTAATGAACATGTCAATATCAAGCCTTTTGATGCAATCGAAAAAATATATATCTAAATTAAATGATTTTGAAAAAATTTCTTCCAGATTGGTAGAATCTATTTTTTTTAAAAATTTAATGTACGAATCAATCGGAATATAGTTATCAATTTTAAGTTCATTAATGATTGAATATTTGATATTATTTTTATCTATTTTTTCTATCTTGAGATTAATTAAAAAATAAATTATTGGGTCTTTTATATTTAAATCACTTAAATTTAAACCTGATAATAAATTACCAATATCCAATGGGTTATTTTTTTCATCAAAGAATTTCTGATTTTCACATAAATCATTTATAAAATTATATAAATTATGATTAATAAATGTTTGATTTTCAGTTTGAAATTTTTTGTTTTGTATCCAATAATCAAGATCATCTATATTTTTAAATATAGTTTCAAATAGTTTAATTATATTTTCTCTTTTTCCAGTTTGCCAATGATAATAACTAGATGGTTTTATACCTAAAATTTCGCATAATTTTTCCTTGTAGCTCTTTTCGTTATATGTTTTTTTATGGGAATCAGAGTATGAATAAGGTAGTTCCCAAAATAAATTAAAAAATAATATATCTTCTTTTGTTTTAAATACATCATTAACTATCTCAATAATGTGTGGGTGCTTATCTTTTTGCCAAGTATAATAACTTCTTTGAGATAAACCTAAAAAATTTAATAATTCTTTTCTCATTTTTTTTTACCTTATTTTTATATTATGGGACAAAACTTGTCCCAAAAGCATAATATACTTCTTGTATTTTAAGATTATACCTTAAGTATAGCTAAAATTATATAAAAATGATGAAATATATTAAATATTAGTCTAATAATGATATCTATACAATTACATCACAAAAGATTAACAATAATTAATTTTTTTAAATTTTTTCAAAAAAAGAAAGGATATGAAAATGGATAAATTTGAATTTTATTTAAACAAGATAGAGACAAAATTTCCAAAGAAATCAAAATTAAATTCACGGCAATATTGTGAAATAAAAGGTATTTGTAGTAGTACATTTAATGAAATTATTAAAAAAAATGAATTAGATAAATTACCTACATTCAAATTTAAAGAAATAATCAGAAGAAATGGTATACCTTACCGTACTTATGGTTTCGATATTTACGATGTTGCACAGTTCTTATCAAAATAATAGGAACAAATATGTATCAAAAAAATAAAATAGGATTAGCTGATTTTACAACCATAAAGCATAATCCAAGAGTTAAATATGACTTATCCAATAATGACTATTGTATTGCAAGTGCAATATTTACATTAAGTCATAATCCAGACTCAATATTCCCTGGTTGGTATTATGGTAAAGCTGAAACTTTGGGATTAAAGTTTGATTTTTCAAGAGCAACAACTTATCGAAGTATAGAAAAACTAATAGAAAAAGAATTACTTGAAAAAAATCCTGATACAAATTTTTTAAGAACAACAAAATTATGGTGGGATGAATTTGAGTCTCTAAGACTCGTAAAAAAAGACGATTGATATGGTAGTCTCAAATTGAGACAACTATCTCAAAATGAGATTTATTCAGTCTCAAAATGAGACAAAACCCGTCTCAAAATGAGACACATATAACTATATAGATAACTATATCCTATAAAGAAGAAGAGGAAGAAGAAATATGATAGCTGAAAATCAAAAAGTAGAACTCTTTGATGAGTTTTATAATTGGCTAGTAGCTGATGGATTAAAAGCAAAAAAATCTGAAAGATTACATCGTAAAAAAATATTTGCATCTTTAATGGCAAATAAAGAGATGACACTAGATAACTTTAGAGATTTTTTAGCCTATAAAAAAGAAGATGAGAAAAGAGCTTTTATTAGAAGAATTGAAAATCTTGAATGTGAACAAATCTTTTATCTTGATTGTTACAGATATATTTCAAAAATTGAAATATTTGAACATTTAGAAGAATTCAAACTTACAACTTCATCATTTGAAACTGGGAAAGAGATAAATCATATTATCACTTGCAAATTTAAACAATTACAAGAGATAGAAAAATTAATTAAAAAAGAGGTGCTGCAATGAATTTAAAAGCTTGTGAGATAATCACAAAACTTAATCAAGAGTCACAAAATCAAAAATTGAGGCTCTTTGCAAAAGTTGATTTTGAAATTAAATTGAAAATTCTCACTTCTCAAAAGCAACTGTTTCACAAACTAAAAAATAATAATAGTGATGTTGATAATAATATTTTGACGCTATCTGCACTTATTTTAGCTATAGATTCAGTTGTAAAAGAGCTAGATGATGTAAATTTCAATGCAATAAAACTTAGGGGTAAAAAGAATACAAATAAAAGCAAAAGAGAAAAATTGCTTTCGTATTGGGCAATCGTAAGAACCCTAAAATTAGAAAAAAATATGAGTTTTAGAGATATAGCCATCTATTTTGGGAAATATCATAGGTTTAAAATTTATTATTCTACTATCTATAAAGTATGGAATGAGCTTGAAAATAACATATAAAGTAAGAAAAATGACTAGAGGTGGTTTACACAGTTTTACAGTCCCGCCTCATGCATTTCTAGCATAAAATTTATTTTTTCATAAATTTCTTCAGCTTCTTTATCATTTAATTGATTATTATCAATTGTTTTTAATATAGTTTGAAGTTCTTCTAAAAAATATTCCATATCTTTTTTTGCTTCTAAATCATCTTCACTTGAGCTATTATTTTTTATCATTTCATCTAACTCATTTAAAAAAGTTTTAGATTCTGGAATCATTATCTTTTCAATAATATCTTTTAATTTCATTTGTATAGTAATCAAATATTGTCCTTATTTTTAAAGTTTCGTATTGTACAAAGTAACTCTTATAAAAAGTACTTATATCACTTATATTTAGTTTATATAAAATATTTAAAAATTATGAAGTTACAATTTTTTTGTATAAATTATAGCTGAACATAAACATGGAGGCTTTCCACAAGCTGTACAATCAAAGTTGAATTTAAGACTATCTTCTTTCCAGAACTCTTCAATTATAAACTCTTCTTTGAATCCTTCTTTTATAGCTAATTTTTTAATATTAACTTGGTCTTTGTTTATCCAGCCAGCCATTATTGCAAATCCTATTTTATGTTCTCTTAATTTAGAAATTGTATCTTTAAGCAGTAAAGTTCCAATACCATAACCTGAATAATCTTCATTAACAGCAATTGAGTCAATATATCCTATTTTTAGAAATTCTTCATCTAATTGTAATTTTTTATCTCTTATAATTTTTTTTAAATAATCTAAATCTATAAACTTTGTAGTTGCATAAGCAACTATTTTTTCATCTATTTTTGCACATAAATTTATATCATTGTCCAATATGTCTTCATTAACAAATGAACTTCCTAATGCTTTAGAAGCTATTTGTGAAACTTCACATAACATAGATTTATCCATTTTAACTATATGTATATTTTTATTATCTATTTTATTTGTATTAATATTTTTCATTCTAATTGTCTTATTAGGAATTTTTTAACCTAAAGCTTATTTTTTCAAACTTCTTTCATGATCATACTTACCAATAGCTAATATTGTTCCTAAAACTAAAACTGTAATTGTAATTACTTCTAACACTTTTTAATCCTTATTTTGATTTGTTGAATTTTGTTTTCTTTGTTTCATCTCTTCTAATAATAGTTGAACGACTTGTTTTTTTACTTTATCATATTTTATAGATTGACTATAATGCTTTAAAAAAGGCTCTACCCACGTTGGAACTTGTATTATTTTACCATTAGCCATACAACCCCAATTATTTAATGTTGAGTAAGGTACGTGTGCAATCTCTGCAAAATCTTTTTGTGTAAGATTTAATTCCTTTAATCTAACACAAAATTCTTCTTTTGTCATTTATTATTCTCTTTATATACTAATTTAGAGCATATTATAGCATTAAATTAACTATTTTAGCTTGTAGGTATTGCTTTAATACCTAATTTAGATTATAATACAACTATTAAATTCCTATTTTGGATAAGTAAATCACAAGGAGAATCTATGGAGAATCAAGAATATTTAGCAGATGATTGTAAAAAAGATAAAGAACTATTTAATTCTTATGTTAGAGCTTTAATCCTTCCTATTATTTTTCTTATTTTTATAGTAGTAGTTTTTTATGTTGCTCAAGAGGAGAGAAAAGAGATTTATAATGCTTTTATAAATGGAGAAGAAATTATATGTGATAACTTTATTGTTTCTAAAAAACTAGGGTTCAAATTTGATAAAAACAATAAATATAGAGTTAGTGATGATAAAAATTCATTTATTTTATATAACTGTATATCTAAAAAAACAGAGTAAAAAATACAAAAGAAGTAGGGTAATAAAGATGAATCAAAATAGATTAGATAAATACAGTAAAACAAATGAAAAAATAGTTCCTTGGACACTATTTATAATATTTTTAATTTCAATTCCAATTCTATATATACTTTCGATTGAAAAGGTTAGATTTGATATTACAAATGATTTTAATAGTAATAAAACTATTATTTGTAAAGTACATGATATAAAAATAGAAGTCTCAAAAGCTGATGGATGGATAATTGATGATAGTTATAAATTTGTTAAAGGTCCAACAAGACTAATAATTTCTAGATGTGAGACAAAGGAGTAAAAATATGATACCAAGAGGATTTTTCTATAAATATATGTTTTTATTCCTAATATGCTTTTTAAAAGGTAAATTGTTACTATGGGTATTTATTTTTTATATAGCAACTGCATTTTACTATAATTCAAATGATGGAAGAGTTTTAGTAAGCTTTATGGCAATACTTTTCTTTCTTATAGGTATTAAATTTTATTTAGAGGATAATTTTAAAGAAGAGCTTTATAGATATAAAAAATATTTAGTACTAAAAAGAAAAAGAGATAATAAAATTAAAGTTGTAAATAAATAAAATGATTCTTCTATGCAAATAACAGTAATAATATTTTTAACTCTAATTACTCTATTTGAGTTAAAAATTTATAAATCAAATATTAAAAGCTTAAAAAGCTATGTAGGTTATTATAAATTTATCAAAAGTAATAAAAATATAAAATTTAAAAAAGATGAAAAAATATCAATTATAAACTCAAAAAATAAAATAGTAAAAACTAGTTCAAACTCATTTGTAGTTTCAATTGCTATATTGATTTTTATACTCTATTTAAATATAAGTCTTTTAGTAAATATACTTTTAATTTTACTATTTATATTTTCAATATTAAAATATATAAAAATAAAAAAATATGGTAATTATGTTTATAATTACTATAAAAATCAACCTTAAGGATAAAACTTGAAAAATTATATACTCATAATACTATTTTTAATCATTCCATCAATAATACTATTTTTTAGCAATATAAATGACTCAAAGCAAGCAGCTATATTTTTATTTATTGGTGGATTATTTGTAAGCTTTTTAAATTATAAAAAAGATAAAGATGAAAGAGTTATGAAATTTTTAAATAAATGGTTTTAAAGATTATGTTCAAGTGCTTTTATAAAAATATTTAAAATTAGACATAAGTATGTTCATTTTCATATCTAACTTTATTTAAAAAATTCTGTTATATCTTCGTTTAAAACAAATGATATATTTGCTAAATGTTCTAATGAAAAGTGTTGTTTATTATAATAAATTTCAGCTCCAGAGACCGTTAAATATTTCGTGTCAAAGTAATTCTGATAGGAGAAATCCTATCACACCAGAACTTAAATTTTAAGTTCACTATCTAATCTTCCTTCAAAAAATATTGCCAG